>DATEMX010000713.1:0-13424 GCA_035275365.1 Polyangiaceae bacterium
GGCGCGGGAGCGTTGCTCAGGGGAGCCGAGGCGGCCGTCACTTCGCTCCCAGGTGCGCCCATCGTGGCGGCTGCCGTTCGCTCGGGCAGCGGTGGCCCCTTGGTCTCTCGTCCGGGAGGCGTGGCGGCGTTTTCGAGTGCAAAGCCCGGAGCGGCCTCGATCACGGCCGAAGGGCCGGCCGGCAACGCTGCTTTGGGAGCGACCGGGCCGGGGGCCGAGTCGGGCTCCGTCGAGGGCGCGCTCGCGCAGAGCCAGGAGTTCAACCTCTACTATTTGCAGTTGCAAGAGCAGCTCGCGGCCGAGAACCGCGCCTACAGCGCGATGTCCAACGTGCTGAAGGCGCGCCACGACACGGTGAAGAACGCCATCGGCAACATCCGCTGACTAGCTCTACTGGGTCATATCCTCACTACCAGATCGTTGCCACCTGGCGGCCGTCGTGACTGACGGCAGAGGTGGCGCCGGTCTCGCCGGTCGTTGAGTGGGCGACACGCTGAAATGGCCGATCGTGATCTGTCATAGCCAGGGAACTGACCCAGTAGTGCTAGGCGCCTCGCCCTGCTCGTTCTCTCGGCAGAAACCAAGGTGGTAGAGTGCTAGAGTCATCAGGCGAGGCCAGCTCATGAGCATCGATCGCATCGGCAAAGGAAACGGTCCGGCCGGTATCGGCGGAGCCGGCGCGCCCTCCGCGCGCGAAGTCACTTCGCAGCCCGTCTCCGAGTTCAAGGTGGCCTCGGCCGAGGCTCCCGGCGCCGCACCGCTCGACAGGCTTCGCGCGGGCGAGATCTCCGTCAGCCAATACCTCGATCTCAAAGTGAGCGAGGCCACGGCCCATCTCGACCAGCGTCTCACCGCCGAGCAGCTCTCCTTCATTCGCAACAGCTTGCGCCAACAATTGGCCAGCGATCCGATGCTCGCTCAGCTAGTGAAATCCACGACCGGCGCGCTGCCGCCTCCCACCGAGTGAACGGTCCGCGCCGCAAGCTCCTCGCCGGCGCGCTAGCGTGGGCGGCGGGCTGCGGTCGGCGCCAGTCGAACGAGACGCCGGCCGCGATGGAGTCGGCTGTGGCTCCTTCCAGTCACGAAGCACGCGCCGTCGTGCTCGCGAGCTCCGACGCGGGGGCCAGCGGCGCGGAAAGCCCGCCCACGCGCGAAGGCAACCCATTCACGGCGCGGGAACTCGTCTTTGCGACGTCGCCGGTCGGCCCCGAGAAGGCCGTGGCGATCGTTCCCTCGTGGGGGGCGAAGGACGAGCGATTTCCCGTGGTCGTCGCTCTCCACGGCCGAGGCGAAGCCGTTCGAGGGGTCGATGTGGGAGCGCACGGCTGGCTTCACGACTACGATCTCGGTCACGCCATCGTGCGCCTGCGCTCGCCGCCGCTCACGCGCGACGACTTCCGCGGGTTCGTCGACGACGAAAGGCTCGCGCGGATCAACGCATCGCTTGCTGATCGTCCTTTTCGCGGCGTCGTCGTGGCGTGCCCGTGGGTCCCCGATCTGTTCACCGACAAGGACCGCACGAACCTCGACGCAGCGCTACCCTACGGGCGCTTCGTGATCGACCAGCTCTTGCCTCGCGTCGTCGAAGAAACACCGGCCCTCTCTGACCGCGCGTCGACGGGCATCGACGGCGTGAGCCTCGGGGGAAGGGTGGCGCTCGTCGTAGGCCTCGCTCACGCGGCGAGGTTCGGCGCACTCGGCACGTTGCAAGCCGCCATTCAGGAGAGCGAGCCCGCCCTCCTCGCCTCGCGCGCGAAGAGAGCCGTGGGCGATGCCGGCTCACTGCGGCTCAGACTCGTCACGAGCGATCGGGACTACTTTCGAGGAGCAATTGGTCAGCTCCACGGCGCGCTCGCGGCGGAGCGCATCGAGCATGAGCACCTGGTGATTCCGGGTCCGCACGACTACGCTTTCAATCGTGGCCCCGGCGGACTCGAAATGCTCTTGTGGCACGACCGCGTCCTTCGGGGTGAGCCTGCCGTGTAACGTCGAGCCTATCGCGCCGGCGTGGGGCTCGTAGCGGTGGCGAGTTTTCGCTTTTTGCGTTCGCTCGAGTCGTACGGTCGAAAGAAGCCGCACGCCGCCGCGCGGTCGATCGGAGGAAAGGCCGCGCGCTTGGCGTGGCTCGTCAAGCAAGGCATTCGGGTACCGCGCGGCTGGGTGCTCGACGCTCGGCTCTTCAACGAGCTGGTCCTGTCGCGCTTGCCGCCCGGCCACGATCCCCATTCGCTCTTGCGATTGCGTTCCCCCAGCACGTTCATCGAGCGCGCCGGAAAGGCGCGCGCCATGATTCTGAGCGAGCCGCTCCCGCCCCTGCTCGTGAAAGATCTCGAGGTGCTGGCGGCGCTCGTCGACGAGCACGCGCCTTGGGGATTGGCCGTCCGCTCGAGCGCCACTTGTGAAGACGACGATCTCACCAGCATGGCCGGCCTCGCCGCGACCGAGCCCGGCGTGCGCGGCGCGCCGGCGCTCGCCGCCGCGCTTCGCCAGGTTTGGGCTTCGGCGTTTCTGCCGCGGGCGCTCTCGTACCTCGCAGCACGAGGCGTCGGCGATGTGGCCATGGCCGTCGTCTTCCAAGTCATGGTGCAAGCCGAGGCGGCCGGCGTCTTCTTCACTGCGCCGCCCGGTGGAGGTGCCGCGCTTTTTCAGCCGAATGAGATGCTGATCAACGTCTCGTTCGGCCTTGGTGCGCCGGTCGTCGACGGCGCGATGACGCCCGACGTGGCAAAGGTCGATCGCGCGACGGGAAAGGTGGTCGACTACCTCGTCGCCGAGAAGAAGCAGGCGCTCGTCGTGTCGAAGGTAGGGCTGGAAGCCGTCGACGTCGCGCCTTCTCGCCGGCGAGCGCGCGCGTTGTCCGACCGCGCCGTTTCCGAGCTCGCCGACTTGGCGCGTCGCCTCGACGCCCTCGACGGAGGTCGGCCGCTCGACCTCGAGTTCGCCGTCGAAGGCGGCCAGGTATTCATCGTTCAGGCGAGGCCGGCCGTCGGGGCCGGCTATCCCGACGGCGGCGACGCCGAGACGGTGTGGTCGCGGGCCAACGTCGGCGAAGCTCTGCCCGGCGCCGCCACACCGCTCACGTGGTCGGTCGCCCACGCGTTCTCGGAGCGAGGATTTCGCAAAGCGTTTTCGTCGCTAGGGTGCTCGGTGCCGAAGGGGACGACGCTCGTCGCCAGCGTTCACGGGCGCTTCTACCTCAACATGACGGCGTTCATGAGCATTGCCGCGCAGGTCCCCGGCCTCGATCCGAAGACCTTGATCGATCTGGGGGGCGGTGCGGAGACGGAGCTGCTCGCCGCACAGGTTGCGCACGTGTCCAGACGCGGATTTTACGCACGCCTACCGCTCACGGCGGCCCGCCTCTTGACCGAGCAGACGCGCCTCGCCTCCGAGGTCGATCGGTTCGATGCGTCCGGCGGTCGCGCGTATCAGAGCCTCAGGTACATCGACTTTACCATCTTGCCCGACGACGCCCTCGCCACCGCGCTGCGCGACGCGCGCAAGGTCCTCGATCAGTGCGGTGAGCTCATGCTCTCTTGCGCGAGCGCGTCGCTCGCGAGTCACGTGGCGCTGAAAACCGTGCTCGCGCGCTCTTTGCCGGAGGGGGCCGAGCGCGTCGCTCAAGCGCTCTCGCAAGGCATCGGCGATCTCGAGAGCGCGCTGCCCGGGCTGGCGCTCGGCCACGTGGCGGCCATCGCGCGTCGCGAAGAGAGTGCGCGGCTCGCCATCGAAAGCGGAAACCTTCGCGCCGTGAACGACTTGCCGGAGGGTCCTACGCGCCGCGCGTTCACCCATTTTCTGGCGACGTACGGCGATCGAGCCGTCCGCGAGGCCGAGCTCTCCGTCCCGAGGTGGCGCGAAGATCCCTCCCCGCTCTTTTCGATGCTCCGATCGGTCTTGCGCGCCGCGGGGTCCGATCCCGAAGCACAGCTCAAGGCTCTGCGCGACAGCGCCGAGCGCGAGCTCGAGCTCATCGAACGGCGCCTCACCCGCGTCGAGATGACGCTCGTGCGCGTGCTCGTGGCGCGATCGCAGCGGTTCGCGCGTCTTCGCGAGCGCATGCGGGCGTGGATCACGAGGGTCCTCGGAATGCTCCGCGCGATAGCGCTCGAAGTCGATCGGCGCTTGGTGCGAGCGGATCCGTCGCTCGGCTCGGGGTCCGTCTTCTATTGCACCTTCGACGAGCTCGCGACGGTGCTCGTGACGGATCGCGTCGGCGTCGGCGACGTCGTTCGCTTGAGGCGCGCGGAGTTCGCGCGTGATCAAGCGCGCCCCGACCCGTCGGTCTGCTTCGTCGGCCGCCCTTCTCTGGCAGAGTTGCCGCCCTCGGGTAGCCGCGAGCTGCTTCGCGGCTTGCCGGCGAGCGGGGGCGTGGTGACGGGGCCGGCGCGCGTTCTCGGCGTGGGGGGGCACGACGCGGCTACCTTGCTGCCCGGCGAAATATTGGTCGCGCGGACGACCGACGTGGGTTTGACGCCGCTCTTTCTAGTCGCGGCGGGGGTCGTCACGGAATTGGGCGGACCGCTCTCCCACGCCGCCCTCGTCGCCCGAGAATACGGCGTTCCCGCGGTCGTCAACGTTCGCGGTCTCACCACCGCGGTGACCACCGGCGAGATGCTGCGCGTCGACGGTGATCGTGGAATCGTCGAGCGACTCGCTCACGACGCCGCGCCCGCCGCGCGTGCAGACGCCGGAGCGCGGCGCGAATGAGAGAGCGGCTCGTTGCCATCGCGTGCGATCGCGAGGCGTCGCTCGGCGACGTCTTGCCGCGGCTCGGCGAGGGGGCGGACTCGGCGCTCGCCGAGGGCCGCGTCTTCATCGGTGCAAGGCGCGCTATGCGGTTCACCGACGTCGTCCACGCGGGCGAAGAGGTTCGCGTCTATCCGCCACGCCAAGCGGGCGCGGAGAGCGCGTCGATCTTGGCGGAGCAGGGCGGCATCGTCGCCGCCTACAAGCCGGCGGAGATGGCCACCATCGCCGACCACCGCGGCGCCCGGGGTACGCTGGCGGACGAGGTGGAGCGACTGCTCGGCGGGCGCGAGCGGAACCTCACGCCGACCTCACGGCTCGATGTCGGCGTGAGCGGTGTGGTGCTTTTCGCGCGCGACGAGGCGGCGCGAAGAGCGCTCGTTCGCGCGCGCGAAGAGGGGCGCTATCTGCGGCACTACGTCGCCCTCGCCGAGAAGGCGCCGCTGCCCGAGCACGGCGTGTGGTCGGCGCCGATCGGCCGCGATCGCGATCCGCGCCGTCGCCGCGTGGGCGGGCGCGGCGCGGTGGACGCCACGACGGCCTTCGCGACCGTCGAGAAGGCCCCCCGAGCGGCCCTCCTCGCGGTCGAGCCCGGCACGGGTCGCACCCACCAAATCCGCGTGCACGCTGCGCATGCCCGATCTCCGCTTCTGGGCGATGCCGTGTACGGCGGGCCCGTTCGCATCGTCTCGGCAACGGGCGCCGTGAGGGCCATCACGCGGATCGCTCTTCATGCGGCGTGGGTCGAGGTTTCGCTGGGTGCGCGGCAAACCCTCCGCGTCGATGCTCCCGTGCCGGCCGAGCTCGCTCTGCTCTGGACTGCCTCTGGCGGCGAACCTTCTGCGTGGGGCGCGGCCCTGGCTCTGCTAAGAGAGACCGGATGAGGCCCTTCGTCGCAGGTCTTTGGCTCTTGTCGGCCGCCATGCCCCTCTCGCTCTTGGCGCGCGCCGACGAGGGCGACGGTGGCCTAGCGCCGTCGGTGATTCCTTTGGTTTCGGTCACCGACGGAGGCCCGCCCGCGGGTGGGTTCGCCCCCGATCCCGCGCCCCTTGTTACGCGCCACCAGTGGGTCGTCGACCTGAGCTATCGCAGCGGAGCCATCGGCTTCGGCGGCGCGCGCAGGGTCGAGCTCGCCAAGGCCACCCCCACTCCCCGGGCCATGGGCCGCTTTGCCGTCGAGCTCTACGTGGGGAAAGAGCTCATCGATCGCGTCCGCTTCGATTTCCCGCTCCTCGGTGCCGACGAGTTCGCGGGCGGCCCGCGTCGCTTCGATTCTCCCCCGAGCTTCGAGCGGCATTTGTCGACGCACGCCGCGGTCGTCATGCCCCACTCCGAGCGCGCGACCCGGGCGGTTCTCGTCGATCGAGCCAGCGGCGGCGTTTGGCCCTTGCCGTGGCCTTTCGCTGCAAAAGCCGGCGCCGGAGCAGCCAAATGACCGAGCATGAGGCGCTGCCTAGTGCACCGCCGTTGATGTGCCATCAAGCATCCCTGCGGGATGCTCCCGCTTCGCGGGCCGGCGGTGCGCTAGTTTTCTTCCGCTGGGGCTCGCGCCCCAGACCCCCGCGCTTGCTGCGCAAGCGCCTAGTGCAGCGTCCATTTTCTTGACGCTATCTCGCGGGCGCTGCACTAGCTCTACTGGGTCAGATCCTCACTACCAGATCGTTGCATCGTAGCCACCATAAGGCCCGTTGAGTGGGCGACACGCTGAAATGGCCGGTCGTGATCTGTCATAGCCAAGGAACTGACCCAGTAGTGCTAGGCGATTTTCAGGCCAAAGTCTGCTAGATCCGGGCAGGCATGGCGACTGACGACATCACCCTTCGCCACCTCTCGCGCCAGCGCGTAAGGGGCGCTCCAGCCACGGTGCCAGGCGCGGCAGGGTTCGTCCGCGACTACGACGCCAGCGAGTTGCTTCGCCAAACGCAGCGCTCGCTCGTTTGTCCGATCGAAGGCGAGATCACGTTGTCGAAGCTCCGCGAGGCGTTCGATAGGCTCGCCGCCGTGGCCGCCTCGCAGAAGCTCAAGGTCACCGGCGATCCCTTCTACGTCGTCAAAGCCGATCCGACGACCATCGTACCCCATAAGCGCGAGCACGAAGTCTCGCTGCCGGTGCGCGGCGAAGCGAAAGAAGAGGACGGCGTCAAGCCGTCCCGCCTCGAGGGCGGCTACTACATCGTGAGCAGCACGGGCGGCGGCCTCGCCGATCTCGAAAACCTCTACACGTGGCTTTTTGGTAAGTTCCTGCCCGCTCGCAAGCACGAACTGGCCAGGCCCTATCTCTTGCATCGCCTCGTCGTCGCCGGCGGCGCCGCGTCGCCCCCCACGATAGAAGTGCAGGTTCCCGCGACCTTATCCATCAAGCCCGCGCGAGCGGCGGGCGCTGGCGGCGACGAAGTGGCGTAGCGGAATTTCGCGCTTCATGCGAGGCTAAGCCCGCCATGGAATGCCCCGCTTGCCACCAGACGAACGTCGAAGGCGCTCGCTTTTGCGCCAAGTGCGGCGCCCTCTTGCCCATCGCCACGGGCGACGCAAACGACTCGATGGTCGGCCAAATCGTGGGAGGCCGCTACCGCATCACCCAGCTCCTCGGTGAGGGCGGGATGGGCCGCGTCTACTTGGCCGAGCAACAGATGGGGACCAACGTCCGCAAGGTCGCCGTCAAGACGCTGCAAGCCCAGTTCGTCAAAGACCCGCAGGTGCTCGCCCGCTTCCATCGCGAGTGCGGCACGGTGAGCGAGCTCGAGCACCCCAACACCATTCATTTCTTCGATTTCGGACAGACCCCCGACGGCCAGCTCTACATCGCGATGGAGTTCGTGCAGGGGCAGAGTCTTTCCGACGCGCTCTTGCAGGGCCCCATGCGCCCCGATCGCGTGCTGCGCATCCTCGCCCAGGCGTGTGGTTCGCTCGAAGAGGCGCACGGCCGCGGCGTGGTGCACCGCGATCTCAAGCCCGATAACCTGATCTTGTCGAACCGCGCGGGCCAGGCCGATTTCGTGAAGGTCCTCGATTTCGGCATCGCCAAGCGAAGCGAAGCAAAAGACCAAGCCCAAGAGCAGAAGCTCACACAGCAGGGCATGGTCCTCGGAACGCCGCCCTACATGAGCCCGGAGCAGTTCACCGGCAAAGAGCTCGACCTCCGGAGCGACATTTACTCGCTCGCCGTGATGGCCTACGAGATGCTCACGGGCCGGCTCCCGTTCGAAGCCGACACGCCCTGGCAATGGGCCACGCAGCACATGACGGCCCAGCCGTTTCCCTTCGATACTTTGCCCGTTGCTGCCGGCATCCCGCAGGCGATGAAGCAAGGCATCATGCGCGGTCTCTCCAAAGACCGCGATCATCGGCAGTCGTCGGTGCGCCAGTTTTACGAAGAGCTTGCCGGAGGGGGAACCGGCGTCAGCGCCTCGGCCCCGCCGGTGGCCCCCGTGCCCCCGCACGCTTCGCACCACGGGCCGCCTCCGGCGCCCGGCGGAACGGTGCCGATTCCCGCCTATGGCGCTGGCAACGCCGGTTTCGCGCCGCACCCCTCGCAGCTAACGCCGCACCCCGTGGCCCACCTCACGCCCGCGGGCGGCCAAACGTTCCCGACCTCGCCACAGCCGCAAACGGGCGGCGCCCAACCCAAAAAAAGCGGCAAGGGCCTCCTCATCGGGCTGGGCGCCGGTGTTGGCGTCCTCGCGATCGTCGGCGTGGTCGTCGCTCGGCAAATGGGCGGCGGCACCGAACCTGAGCCGGCGCCTACCAAGTCCGCGGCGCCGCCCGCCGCTACTCCCGAGAAGACCGCCGAGCCGTCGCCCGCAGTCGTCGTCGACGCGGCCGCCAAGACCGTCGTGACCACCGCACCGGTCACCACGCTCAAGAAGGCCCCAACCGCCACGCCTTCGGTGGCCCCTACTCCCGCCCCGACCGCGCCCGCGTTGACGGGCGATGCCGCGTGCGCGGAGGCCAAGCGTTTGGGCGAAAACGGCGATGCAGCCGGCGCTGCCCGCGTGTTCGCCGGCTGCAGCGGGCCCGGCGCTGGGGTGGCCCGCGGCGCGATCGCCCGGAGCGCGCCTGCCGCCGTCCAGCGCCGCATTTTCAACGGCGATTGTGCGGGGGCCAAAGCCCTCGTTGCTGCCTTGTCGGCCATCGGAGCCACAGGCGGAGCCGAAGCAACGCTCAATAACGCAGTGCAGTGCAAGAAGTGATTCCACCGCGGCGGTCGGTCGCTCGGCCCCCTGGATTGAGGGTCAGGGGTCGTGCGACTCTGAACGAATGCTCATCCTGAAGGGACTCTCGAGTGCCCTCGCTTGACCATCCCGGGAAGACGGTGATAGATCCCGCGCCGTTGGTCTTGAAGGCTTGTTTCGCTTAGAAACCTGGGGGAAACGAGGCAAAATTCGATATGGGCAGTCGATTGACCTGGCGCCAAATCTGCCGGTCGGAAGATTACAGAGGGCGTTGGGTCGCGTTGGACAATTGCCGTTTCGATCAATCGACGGCGTCGCCGACCGAGGGCGACGTGGTCGACATCGACGAAGATCTCGCCGAGCTCTGTCGCCGGATGCGAGAGGCCGACAAGACGCATTGCGCCATCCTCTATTGTGAGGACGAGGTGCTCATCGAGTCGCCGCGGCCGTCGCTCCCGCCCTCGTGGCGAATGGCGCAGCACTAAAGCCACGACGCCTTCCCACGTCAGCGCCTGGCCTGAGCCAGCGCGCCGAGGTAGGGTGACGCCTCTCCACGCAACCGACCGTTGTCGGCGGCCGATGGAGGGGGATGGGAATGGTCGTGGCTACCATCAAGCTGACGAATTCAACGGACTTCGATTTGGCCGCTGCTGGACGGCTCTCGCCGGGCGAGCTCCAAGTCGTTCATCTCGAAGCGCTCGTCGACACCGGGGCGACGACGCTCGTCATCCCCGCCGACGTGGCGGAGCTGCTTCGGCTGCCTGTTCGGGGCGAGCGCACCGTGCGCTATGCGGACGGGCGGACGGGCACGATTCCCCTCGTCGGGAGCGTCTTGCTCGAGATCCTGGGGCGCACGATGACGATCGACGCGCTCGTTCAAGCGCAGGGAACGACGGCGCTCATCGGTCAGATCCCTCTGGAGGCGCTCGATCTGCTCGTCGATCCACAGTCGCGCGAAGTGCGCGTCAACCCGCGGTCGCCCGATTTGCCCATGCTCGACATCATGGCCCTGCAGACGCGATCGGCCGCGCTCACCCTTTGAGGACGGGCTTGAGCACCGGCTTGCCGTTCTTCATCGTGACTTCGAAGTCGATGTTGCGGCCCTTGTGCTTTTCGCGGAGCGCCTTCTCCGTGTCCTTCAGGTTGGCCGCGATCTTGTCGTAGGTGAGCGCCGCCGTCGATTCGTTCGCCCGGCGTTTGGCGTCGACGAACTGACCGTAGATTTGGCGCATTCGTGCGGCCGAGAGCTCGCCATCGGCGGCGCTTGGCGCCGCGGCCAGAGCCGGTTTGACCGCCACAGGAGCAGGGGCGGGCTTGGCGAGCGCCGTGGGGACCGCTTTCGCGGCGACGAGCGGTGGCTTGACGGGGCCCGTCGCTGCCGCTTGGGGAAGCTCGGGTCGGCTCGGCAACGGAGCGCGAAGGGGCGGAAGTCCCGCACCGGGCAGCCCTGCGCGGGGCGCTCCTTGCCCGGGAAGCTTGCGCAGCGGAACGCTCGCGAGCGGAGGCTGGGGCACCGTTTTGGGTTGCACCGGCGGGCGCGGAGGGAGCTCCGGCATGCTGCCTTGCTTCGGCGTCGAAGGCCCGGTGGACTCGGGCTCGTCTTCGAAGCTGACTTCGAACGTCTCGCTCGAGGCCTCCTCTTGTGCGGGTGGCGGCGCCGAGTTTCGTGCTTCGCGGGCGGCGTCGCGCTCCGCCTTCAACGCGAGGCCCTTTTCGAACATCTTTTGCCGCCGCCGGCCGAGCGCCGTCACGACGTTTTCACCGAACCGCTTGGCCGCGCGCCCGAGATCGCGCTGGTAAGTGCCGTTCTCGATCTCGCGCGTGATCCGCTGCCAATACTGCTGGTAGGTGTTGTACCTCTGCACCGTCGTCTGCAGCTTGAAGCGCATGCCCGTGTTGCGGATCTGCTCGCGCCGCAAGATCCAGAGCCGGCGGTCGATGTCTTTGCGAGCGATGAGCGGCTCGATCCGTTCGATGCCCATGAAATATTGCTCGTACATCGCGCGCAGCCGCTCGACGCGGTTCTCGAGCTCCTCGATCTGCTCGGCTAGCTCAGCGGCTTCCACTGGTCGTGCCCGTCGGCGGATGCCGGCTCGAGGTCACAGCGGCGCGACCTTCACGTTGTCGAAGCAAACAGGGACGTCCCAATCGTTGAACCCGAGGTGATCATGGCCAGGCCCTTTGAGCGGCTCCGGGTCGGCAAACTTGAACATCAACATGTCGCCGACCCACCACGTGATCGTCTTACCGTCGGTTCGCTCGATCTTGAAATGATACACCTGCCCGGGGCTCACGGGCCGCGCTCGCTCGTCGTCCGAGCCGGGCGCGATCTTGATCTCGGGGCGATCGGAGGCGTGCTCGTTGAGTCGAGCGAGCACGTGGAAGGTGTTCTTCCAGCCGCCGAAAATGGTGAGGTAGCTGGTGGCGTCGTTGTACGACACGCCGGAGGCCGCGCTGGTACCGTCGCCGAAGATCTCGGCCTTGATGTCGCCGTCGGGTGAGCTGCTCACGGCGTCGAACTCGATGCGCACGTTGGTCGGCAGGGTGCGGGCGAGCCAAGCGCCGTGGTTTTTCGCGCCCTTGACGCAGAGCCGCCCCGAGTCGACGCGCCAATCGCCCCCCGTGGCGACCCAATCGGGCCCGACGGCGCCGCGCTCGAAGTTGTCTTCGAAGCCCGAACCGAGCGGGGCTGCCGCCTGCTTTGGCGCAAGAGAGCGCGCCAAAGCAGGCGCGGCGGCCGCCTTCGGTTCGGGCGTTGCCGTCCCACTCTTGTCGTTCGTGGAGGCTGGGCCGCCGGGTACGCACGAGGCAGCGGCCAGAACGAGGAACTGCGCTACGGCCATCCATTGGCGCATAGCGTCTTTCTACCACATCGCTGGCCCTCGCCCCTGTTCGAAGGTAAGGATGGGGCCATGCATCCGATACTCGTCCGGATCCCATTGCCGGGGTGGAAATTTTTCGGCGAGATGACCTCCATTCCCATCCACAGCTACGGCGTGATGTTGGGGTTGTCGCTCGTCGTCGGTTGGTACATGTCGCTCGGGCTCGCCGAGAAAGACGGCCTGCCCAAAGAAGCGCTCGCCAACTGCTACGTCTTCACCGCGCTCTCGGCCGTGGTGATGTCGCGCGTGCTCTATTACGTGACCAACCCCGACGAGTTCAAATCGTTCGTCGAGATCTTCGCGCTCTGGCGCGGCGGGCTCGTGGCCTACGGTGGGTTTCTCGGCGGGTTCTTGGGATCGGTCATCTACATGCGGCGTCAGCGCCTGCCGCTTTGGCCCTGGGCCGACGTGTGCGCGCCGCCGCTCGCGGCGGGCCTCATGCTGACGCGCGTGGGTTGCTACCTCTTCGGATGCGATTTCGGTAAGCCCCTCGGCGACGGCGCGCCCGCGCTCCTGAAAAAGCTCGGAACGTTCCCCCACTGGGCCGAAGGAACGCTCCCGCACGGTTCGGGCTCGCCCGCATGGGTGCAGCACGTGCAGCACCGCGGGCTCGATTTCAGCTCGACGGCGTCGTTCCCCGTGCACCCTACGCAGATCTACGAGTCGCTCATCGGTGCGGCGATGGTGGGGCTCCTCTTTCTGGTCCGCAAGAACGTAAAGTTTCGAGGGCAAGTTTTCCTCACGTTTACGTTCGTCTACGGCGTGCTCCGATTCCTCTTGGAGATGCTCCGCGACGATCTCGAGCGCGGTGAGTTCGGCCCGCACATCGCCGAACAATGGATGATCTCGGGCGGCCTCTTCATCTTCGCGCTGGCGTACATCGTCGGCATCGCGCCGAGCATCGCCGACCCCACGATGCGCAGGATGACGCAAGCCATCGCGCTCGTCCCCGCCGTCGTCGCCTTCTTGCTGCTGAAGCCGCCCTCGTTCGGGGATCAGACGCTCATTCAGCTCTCCACTTCGCAGTGGGTCGCGCTCCTCACGGCGATCCCCGCCGCAGCAGCCTACGCCGTGTATTTCAAGGCCGCCGAGGCGCACCCCGAGAGCGCGCTGGCGATCCATTTGGAGGACTTCTACAAAGAGCACCCCGAGGCGCGGCCGAAGGCGACGGACGAGTCGGCGAAGGGCGCAGATGTTTCGGAGGACGCCGAGCCGCCCGGCGGCGACAAGACCGAGAGCGCCGCCGACGACGACAAGGGTGGGAGCGCGGGCTCTGTGTCCGACGTTCCGAGCGAAGCCACGAAGGAGCCGGTGTAGCGTAGGCGACCTACTGGTTTCGCTTGAGCAGCATGACGTACTCGCGCTTCGCCGCCTCGACGTACGCCTTGTCTTCGAGCGCCTTCATCGCGACCGCCGCGCCGACGCTGCGCGCTCCGTAGAGCAGATAGTCGGCGTTGCTCGTCGTGTACTTGAGCGTGAGGACGAGCGGGCGCCCCGAGACGTGGGGCATTTCCTCTTCACTCACCGCAACCGATGAAGTTGTCGGAATCATGGCGGCGAGCTCGTCGAGCTCTCGTGCTCGCTGCTTGTCGGCCGCCGTCGGGGCCGTGAAACCGACGAT
>DATEMX010000714.1:0-7142 GCA_035275365.1 Polyangiaceae bacterium
GACGATCGCGAGCCCGCGGGCCCCACGGCGCTCCCCCGAATTCTCGAGGCGATGACCACCGCGGGACTCGCCGGGGTGCGGATCGACGCTTGGGGTCGATGAGATTGCTACCGCGGGGGCATCTGCACCACGACGCCAAACGGCGGCTTGCGCTGGATCGTGCGAGGCACGACCCAAAGCACGTCGAGCGAACGCGCAGAGCGCGTGCTCGGTAGCATGCCTTCGAGGTCGGTGAGATAAACGACGGAGAATCGCTCGACTTTGCGCTGCGCCTCGTCGATGAGCTTGGACAGCGCGGGAACAAAGCTCGTACCGCCCCGACCACGGATGGCGACGGGTTCCGCGAGAAGCTCGGCGGGGGTCATCACCTCGTCGCTCGTCACTTCCGAGTCGGCTTGCATGAGACGCACCTCTTCGATCCCCTCGGCGGCCGCGGCCGACGCCACCGCGCCCAGAAAACGCGACAGCGTCGCGTCGTCGATCGAACCCGAAGTATCGACGACCGCCACGAGTTGGCCCGCCAACACGACCTTGCGCCCCGGCATCGCCACCACGTCGGGCCAGCCACCGGTGTCGTGAGCGATGGCGCTCATACGGCGCGACGGACGAAGCCACGTTCGATCGGTACGCGTGAGCGAAGAGACCGAACGCTGCAAAATCACCGTCCAGCTCGGGGGCGGCTCGATGACGGCGCGGATCATCTCGTCGATCCACGCCGGCACGTCACCCCACGTCTTGCCTCCCGACGCTCGCTCTTCTTGCAGGGCGGTGGCGAGCCGCATCTTCCAGGCGAGGGCGCGCGCTTGTTCGTCGACATTCGATGGTCCGACCTCGGTCTCGGCGAAGGGCGGGCGCGGCCCCGTCTGCCGAGCCAGGTCGCCCTCGGGCGGTTCGGACGCAGGATCACACAAATCGCACCATTCGACGACGGGCCCCGCTCCCTCGGGCAGGACATCGAAGATCTCCTCGGCGCTCGCTCCCCGAGGAAGGTCGTCGGGCGGAGGCGGTAACGTCAAGGCGAGGCCCGCTCCGCGGACCAACGGATCGATGGCGAGATCGTGCGCCAAGTTCCAACGGCGCGGGTCGCGCTCGCCGCGCCGCACGAATCCGCCCAGCGCCGCGTGCAGCGCCAAGTGCGCGAGGCGGGCCGTGAGCGCAGCGAACGACATCCGCAGCACGACCGACGGATTGACCGCGAGAGTGTCGTTCGAACGGAGACGAAACGCCGGGACGTCGCTCCCGGGCGCGATGGACAACGCACGCGACAACACGCCGAAGAACGGCTTCTCCTTGAGCAACCACACCCGCGCGGCCGCGATTTTGTCGACCGCGCCACTCGCCGAAGGCGCCGGCGCGCCCGCCGGGTCAGCCTTCCCGGGCATAGCGGCTCAGCCGGAGAACGTCGACCAACGTCTGCGCGCCGCTCGTCCGCAAAACGCCTTCGAACGCGAGGGCCGCGGGCGACGAAGGCTTGCGCGAGAGCGCGGCGTCGATCGCCCACACGGCGACCTCTTTCGAGACGCCGCCCAAGGCGATGACGACCTTGGCGGCGAGTTCGCCGTCGTCGGGCGCGTTCGACGCGAGCCGCGCCAAGCAGCTCGCGCCGAGGAAATAGACGAGCTCGGGATCGCGAGGCACGGAGGCTTCGCCACGAGCGACCGCTTCGAGCGTGGGCGCCTCGAGGGCACGCACCGCGAACGCGGCAAACTCCGCGCCGGCCCTATCGCCCACGCTCCCCGCCGCGATCGCCGGCCAGAGCCGCGCATTCGTCGCCGCGATGGCGTCGGCCAGCATGTGCCACGCACGCGGCGTCGGGTACGCCGGGGTTAGGTCGCTCGGAGGCGACTCGCACAGCCGATCAGCCCGAGCGCGAATGAACGCGAGCACGAGCGGATGTACGTTGGCGCCGGTCGCCCACCCGAGCCACGCTTCGGCGCTCGGTTCGAGGGCAACGTGAACCATGCGGTTGGCGAGCGCCGTGGCCATCGGCCGCACGAGCGCGCGGTCTTCGACGCGATTGCCCGCGGCCACCACGCGGGACCCCTCCGGCAGCACGTAGTCGCCGAGCCGCCGATCGAGGATGAGCGAGTAGAAAGCCTTTTGGACGTCGGGGATCGCGCTGTTCAGCTCGTCGACGAACATCAAAAACGGGCTGGCTCGCAAAATCGCGCCGGGCGGACAGAACTCCGTCGCGAATCGACCCGGTGTCGTCTCCCGAATGCGCGGAACACCGATGAGATCCTCGGGCGCTATCTGCGTTCCCAGGAGCACGACGCATGGTAGACCGAGCCGATCGGCCGTAGCCCGCACGAGCGCGCTCTTGCCGATTCCCGGTGGCCCCCACACGAACGCCGTTCGGTCGGCAGGCAGAGTCGTGAGAAGATCGAGCAGCTCCGGCGGGGAGAGGGCCAGCATCGGCGCCTATCCTAACACTCGCTACCGCGCGACGACCGGCGTGTCGCGTTTCAAGTCGAGGCCCCCCGAATAGAGGTAGCTCGAGAAAGGGCTGTAGCCGTAGACCGAAATGCCGACGGGCTTGGCGGCGCTCACGAAGTGCACGCGGTCGTTGTGGGCGAGCTTTCGGCGGGCGACGGACATGCCGCTCGAGCCTATGGCCGTGAAGGCGTCTTGCGGGATGGGCACCTCGTCGAGAGTGACGGCGGTGCCGGTCGGCGCGACGATGGAGACGAAATTCACCTCGAAATGAGGCGACGCGATGAACGGGTAGGCCGTGCGAAACTGAGCAGAGGGGGGCACGGTGGCCTGGTTGGGTCCGCCGAAGTTTTGCCCGTCGGCGACGGGCTTGGCGAGATCGCCGCGGCCATTCAAATACTGCGTGACGCCGAAAGGTACCGTCGACGAGATGCGCACATCGACCATCACGTTGGGTAGATCGATCACCTCACCGCGCCCGAGGGTGACGCCGGTGAGGGTGGTCGGCTCGAACGTGAGCGCCGTTTCGTCGCTGATCGACTGCACGCGGATGGTATGGGCAACGGGCTTGCCCGCTGCCGAGTGCGGTACCGGCACGACGTAGTCCCTCCCCAGCGTTTCGGCAGGCAACACGATATCTTCGACGTGCCCGCAAGGAGTCGCGTCCTCGGCGACCGACGCGCAGGAGACCCCGCTCACGATCTGAATCGGCTTGGGCTGCTCGTGCGTCTTGGCGTCGCGAGCCGAGATTTCGGTCCCCGAGAGGGTGTCGGAGGTGGAGGTTCCCGGCGCGAAGATCTGGATGACCTGTCCCGGGCTCATCGAGAGCGTCGTGCTCTGACCGGCGGCGACGCGGGGCAAGTCGGCGAACGCCAAAATGCCCTGTTTGGGACGAAGCGCGATGGTGACCTCCGTATCGGTCTCCGTGGCGGTAATGGCGATGAAGTCGCCCATGTTGAGCTTGCCCGATTCGCCCCGCGGAAAAGGATCCTCGTGCCAGGAGTGGTAGCCGCTGGCGACGTAGTCGGCGGCGAGTGCGTGCGCCGGAATCAGCAGCGAGGCGTCGTTCGAATAGGCATAACATCCGCCTTCACCCGCGTTGCCGGGGAGCATCGGGCACCCTTCGGCGCCATCGAGCTTTCCCTCGAGGGCGTTGAATTGGTAGGCCACGATCGGCTGATCGGAAACGACGTGGTAGGCGCCGTCGAGCTTGTTGACGCTCTGCACCGGGCCCGCGGGAAGAAATGGCATCTCCCAATCGGCGCCCTTCAGCTCGAGCACCCAATCGAGCGGCTTGGAAAGCACCGCGCCGGGCAGGATCGTCACGCTCTCACTCTTGCCGGCGCGACTCACGGTCACGTTGGCAGCCGTCGTCGTGGAGACGTTGCCGAGCAGCACGCCGAAATGAAAGCCGCCCTTCGCGCTCGAGTGCGTGCGATCGCTCCACACGGCGTTGGCGGTGACGGTCGGCCAGAACTCGCAACCTTGGTAGCCCATGCCGAGCGACGTGGGCGAGCACGGGCCCGCGCACCCGTCGGGCTTGCAGGTCATCCCCGGCTTATCGTCGCCACCGCAGATGAAGCTGACCTGCCTCGAGCCTGTGGCGTCACACACCGTCGCCCGGTTGAGGACGCACGATACCTCCTTGGGGACGCACATCACACAACCGAGCCCGTCCTTGCACTCGGTCGCGCAATCGGTCGCCTTGGTGAACGACCCTTTGCCGTCGCACACTTTGGCGACGTGCCCATCGCAAAGGATCTGCCCGTACGCACAAACGAGCGCGTCGGCCGGAGCGTCGATCTCCGCGCCCCCGCTGGTCGTGAACGGACCGGTGCCACCCAGCGATTCGTTGGACGCGATGGACCGATCGAGGCCGCAAGCGCCCGTCGGTAAGAACGCGATCAAAAGTAAGGAGGAGTAGGTTTTCTCAAGCATGGCGGTGAACCGGCCGAGTGGAACCGGGGCCGCAGACAATTTTGGATCCTGCCACGTTTGCCCGATTGTGGCGAGTAAGTGCGACCTGGGAGCGCTTCCAAGTCGGGGCTCTTTTGCTTTCAGCGCTACACTCTTCCCCCTGCATGCTGGATCCGGCTTCGATCGAGCGCCTTGCCGAGGCTCCGGGCGACAACGATCCGGCGCTCAACGTGGCGCTCGCCGAAGAAGGCAGCGGTCCGGTGCTCCTCGCTCTCGCTCGTTGCAAGGCGCTTGGGGCGGAAGCCATCGACGTCATCGCGGCGCGGGCGCTTCACGAAGGAGGCTCGCTCGCGAGCGGCGAGGAGAACGACGAGGCGCGTCCGGTGGCAGAGCAGCTCCTGCAAGAGCTCATCGGCCATCCGAACGCTTCGCGATCGACGAGAGACGCCATTCTGGAGCGCCGCGTGGACGATCCATTCTTCGTCTTCGCTGCCGCCACGCATCGCAGCGCCACACGCCGCGCCCTCGAGGTCGGCGCGGGATGGCCTTCGGCGTCGCCGCTCCACGATCGGCCCTGGCTCAGCCTCTTCGACGCTGCCTCGCCGCCACCTGATCTCGTGGCGAGCTGGAGCGAGCAAGGGGAGCTCTTGCGCGAGGCTGCCGCGCTCCTTTCGACCGATCTGCTCGTCCTCGACCGGCTCTCGGCCGATCCTTCACGGCGCGTTCGGCGCGCGGTGGCTTCGAGCGCTCACGCCGCCGCGCTTCGGGCTCGCATGGCCGAACGCGATGCGGCGCCCGAGGTGCGGGCGCGCGCGTTGCGTTCGTCGGCCGAGCCACAGCCAAGCGGCGCGGACATGGTCCAAGCCATGGCCAAGGGGGGGTGGCTCGCCGCCGATGTCCGCAAGGCCCTCGTCGGCGCGGGGCCCTCGCTCGACGAAGAGGGAGCGCTCCTCGGGGCCCAACACCTGGGCCCGGACGAGCTGCTGAAGCTCGTCTCGCAGGCGACGGCGGGCGACGACGACACCCGGGGTCCACGGGCGACCGGCGTCGGCACGGGGCTCGCCTTGCGCGTCCACGTGAGTGAAGACGAGCTGAACGAGCGGGCCGCGCTCTCGAACGAGATCGTCCATCTGCTCACGCGGCACGCGGCCGTCGAGACGCGGCTCACGGGCAAAGCGCGTGTCGCGCTGTGGCTCTCGGAGAGTCTCTGCCGATCGCAGATCGTCGACGGCTCTCTGCTTTCGCGAGGACTATCGCCGCTGGCCTTGGCGAGCGAGCGCGCCGTACTCTTCCGCTGGGCGGCGAAGTCGCGCGGCTCGCTCGCCGAAGTGTGCGCTTACAACGCGCCTTCGGTGCCTCTCGCCGTCGTCGAGCTCTGCTGGCGCGATCGGTCGATCTCCGACGATGCCGCCGTCGCGCTCGCGGCGCGCGTGGCCCCGGCGCCCCGCACGGAGCGGGATTTGCCCGAAGACGACCTCGACCTTGCGCCGCTTCACCGTTCGCTCGGGGTGCTCGAACGAGCCGTACTGGCGGCCATTCCGCGGGTGCCCGTGAGCCCGCGCGCGGCGCTCGCCGCGATCGCTTCGGACCCCCGGCGATGCCGCGTCGTCTTGACGGCCATGCCGACGTGGAAGGGCGCTCTCACCGGAACGCGACTCGCGCGCGTCCTGCGATCGAACGCCGGCGCGCTCTCCGCCGCGAGCCGCGCCTCGGGGGCGAAGGGCGGCCCGCGCCCGGCCAGCGTCGCGCGGTGGGTCGACCGTAGGCTCGCCGAAACGGAAGCCGCCATCGCCATCGCCGTTGGCGATCTCACGGCCGCGGAGGCGGCCAAGCGGCTCCGCGCCGGCTCGATCGTCTTGGCCGACGGCGTCACCCTCGCAGCCGGCATCGAGGCGCGCGCGGCGATCGATGGCCCACGCACTTTCGAGCCGCTCCTCGACCATGCCGCGGCGCAACGAACGCAAGACGCGGCGAGCCTCGCGCTCTGGCTCCTGCTCGAAGGACTCGAACGCGAGCGCGCGCCCTCGCTCGTCGCGTCGGCCATCGACGGCCTCTCGGGCTCGGGCGCCGTCGTAGAGCACGCCGTCTGTGAGGCGCTGGCGACGCTCGAACGGCGTCAACCTGGAAGGCTCGAACACGTGCACGCCCAATCGCCGCGCGGCAAGGGAACCATAGCGAGCGCGATCGCCCGGGCCTATCGCGCGTTCGGTGGGATGCGCGACGAGGGCTGAGAGGCCTTCTTGGCTTTGGCGACCGACGCGTTGACCTCGGCCCCGATGAGGAGCGCCAGCGCGAACAAGTAGAGCGCCATGAGGGTAACGGCGATGATGGAGAGGCTCGCCTGGTAGGCGCTGCCCGTGCCCACCTGGGCGAGATAAAAGACGTAGCCGCGGCCGAGTAACCACTGGAGAAGCACGGCCACGAGCGCGCCGGGCAGGATGGGCATGCCATTGCGGGCAGGCCCCGGCACGCCGATGTAGAAGACGCCTGCGACGAGCGCCACGCCCGTGACCAAGGTCATGCCCGCCCGCACGAAGGCGTCGACGAAGCTTTGTTCGGAGCCGAAGCCGGCCCGCGGGATCGCGCCGCGCAGAAACGAGACGATGCCGTCGAGCCCCGCCGAGATGACGCCCATGAGCGCCGTGCCGGCCGACAGCCCGAGGCACGCGCCGATGGCGATGACGCGCTTCTTCCACCAGGGCCGCGAGACGCCAGTCTGAACCTCGAGCAAGTCGAAGACGGCCTGCACTCCGCCCGACGCGAGCCACACGAAGACGACGGCTGCGACGGGG
>DATEMX010000715.1:0-2572 GCA_035275365.1 Polyangiaceae bacterium
GAAGGTTGCTCTGGAAAATCGAAAGTTTGGCCCAGTCGTCGAGGACACAGACGTCGGTCACGAGCGCCGACGAACTCATGGGGTTCGCGGCGACGTGTGCCGATCCGTTCAACCCGGCGTGCCCCGTCCGGTCGAGGGCGACCCGCGCCGTGTTGACCAGGTCGAAGTTCTTCACGATGGCGCCGACGCCTCCAGCGATCGTTCGAAGCGCGCCGCCTTCGTGATCCTCGAGCTCGTCGACGATGGCGCTCCAGTTCATCGCGCGAATCTGCTGCGGATTCTTCGAATTGACGGTGCCGTCGAGGCTCGGCGACTGCCGCGGCCCTCGCAAATGAAACCAAGTCACCTGATCGGAGAGCGCATCCCAGTGGCAGCTCGAGCATGCAGCCCAACCCTGGCCGCTCAGCGACCAGCGACCGAGCCCGGTGGAAAAGAGGTGCTTGCCCTCGAGCTCCGCGATCTTCGCCGGCTCGGTGGGCATGGCGGTCAGCGCGGCCACCGTCGGCTGTTCGGGCAATCCGGCGATGTCGCCGGTCTTGGTGTCGATGACGGTCACGTTGCGCGTGGCGTCGTTGGCGACGAACGCGAACTGGGCGGCCGCATCGCCCGAGCGCGACTTGTGCGTCATGACGATGCCGATGGGCAACTTGCCGACCTTCGACGCGTCGAAGGTGCCGCGGTTCAGGCTGATGAAGGGTACGCCCTGCGAGCCGACGGCGTCGACCGCCTTGGTCTCATAGGTTGCATTGAACGCGACGCGGAAAACCGCGTCGGCCCCGTGAGCCGCGAAATACGCGGTCAGCGTGCCCGGAATGAAGGCCATGTCCGTGGCGTTGAGCGGAAGGCGACGCTCGCTCGTGTCGGGCGTGGCGAGCGATGCGTAGAGCTTGTCGAACTCGGCGTTGAGGCTCACCGAAGCGACGACGCGGTTGGCGCCGGTGTCGATGACGCTGACGGCCGGCGTTTGCACCGACCGCACGTCGGTGAAGTTGTCCTTGCAGATGTTGGCGTCGCAAACGCCGGCGAGCCCGCACTCCGCGTTGGTCGTGCAGTTCGTCTTGCACGCGCCGGCCACGAGATCGCACGAACCTGCCGCTGCGCCTGGGCACGTCGCATCGGCCGTGCACGCGGCCTTGTTGGGGCCGGTGAACGCGCCGAGGGGGCCCTTCGGCGACGCGCAGATGGAGACCACGTAGGCGAAGCTGCCTTGGACGTCGATGGCCTGTAGCTGATTGGGGTAGCAGCCTGCCTGTTGATCGTTGTGATCGTGAAATCCGATGTCGGCAATCGGGGGGAGCGTGATGGTCTGTACCTTCTTGTCGCGAAGGCCGATGCGATAGACGACGCCCTGCTTGGCGATATCGGCGTTGGCACCGTCGGCTGCGAGCGGCTCCTTCTGCTGTGCGAAGAACTCCGTCACGAAGACGCTTTCGTCGGATTCGACGTCGTCCTTGTTGGTGGTGATCACCACTGAGCGCGGGTGCGCGAGCGCGGGCCTCGCCGCGATTCCCGCGCCGAGCATACCGGTGGCCGCGAGAGCGGCGTTCAGATCGACGGTCGTGGTGACCGTCATGGCTTCGGCATCGATCTCGAGGACGGTCCCGTCGATCCAGTTGGCGATCCAGACCGCCTTGCCCTTGGGTGTGAGGGCGAGGCCCGTGGGCTCGGAACCAACCGCCACCTCGAGGCCTTTGACGGGCGCCGAGCGCAGGTTGTCGAGGCGCAGGAGCTTCTGGTCCTTGCGACACACGACGTAGGCACGATCGCCCGCCGGCGACAGCGCGATCTGGTGCGGCTCGGCGCACACGGCCACTTCTGCTTTCTTCGTGAGCGTCGGGGCTCCTCCAGCCGCGTACGCTACGTCGAAGACGCTGACGGTGTTGACGTCGCGGTTCACGGCGACCAGAAGGCTATCGTCCTCCGAGATGTCGATGGCGGCGCCCCGGCTGGCTCGACTGAAGCGCGATGCGACGCCCGCTTCTACCGAGACGGCCGCTTCCGCTTCGCTCCTCCCACCGGCGTCTTCGATTGGAAACTCGACCGGGGCGCTCGGCTTGTCGTCGCTGCATCCCCCCGCGAAAAAACCAAGCCCAACGAGGATGGCCGATGCGAAACCATTCCCCTGGTTGGCGCGACTCTTATTTTCATGCCGACGCGTCATGATCGCCTCTTTCCTTTTCGTGGTGCTCAGCATGAACCACGACCTCTGATGCTGTCACGCGCTATGTTGTCGTTGTCCATCGAAGTGGTCGCGAACGCACCTACATCGTAGGAGCGCGTGTGCTCGCGGCAAAGCGGAGAAAAATCGGAGCACGCGCAGCGAAGGTCAGTGTTGGTGTGCGAACAAGAAACGCTACGACCCGCCGGCACGCCGGAAGAACGGTTGGGCCGGAAGGGTACGCGAACCGAGAAACGATCGCTTCCGTATGTGCAAAATGTTGTCACGTTCGCTCGACCAAACCAAAAGCGGCGCCCCCCCTTCAACGACGGTTGTGCGCCGCTCCTGGAGCGCTTGGCACTACTGCTGCAGATTTCTCGCTACCAGATCGATCATCGGAGCGGGCATACGCCA
>DATEMX010000716.1:0-4282 GCA_035275365.1 Polyangiaceae bacterium
CGACGACGCGAGCCAGCAAGCCTTCATCATCGCGGCGGCGCGCGTCGAGAGCATCGCAGCGGGATGCGAGCGTTCGTTTCTCTACGGTATCGCCATCCGCCTTGCGGCAACGATCCGGCGCAACCAACGGCGGCGTCGGAAATGGGTCGAAACCAAGCCGGCCGACTGCGCCTCCCCGAGCGGAACGCCGCTAGACGAACTCGAAAGGCGGCAAGCGCTCCTGCTACTCGACGAAGTGCTGAACCGTCTTTCGGACGACCTTCGCATCGTCTTTGTCCTGTCCGAGCTCGAAGAGCTCACGGGCCCCGAAATCGCCGCGCTTCAAGGCGTCTCTCCGGGGACCGTCGCTTCCCGACTTCGCCGGGCACGCAAGCAGTTCTCGATTCAATTGCGACGCATAGGGGCCGAGCAGCTGAGGAAAACATGGTGACGAAGCGTCTGCTCGAAAGGGACCCAGACGATCTCGAGCGCTATCTGGTCGAGCAAGGTCGCCTCGATCGCGCGCCCGAAGGTTCGCGCCGGCGTGCGCTGGCGAATGTCGCGGTGACCGCCGCCGGCTCGGGGTTGGCCACGGTGTCGGCGACCTCCAGCCTCGCCGCTGCCGTGGGATCGATGCCGTTCTTGGTCGCGAAGTGGGCGATCGTCGGAGTCGCTTCCGCCGGTGCCGCGCTGGGTCTTGCCAATGAATTGCGCTCGACACCCGCGACTGTCGATAGGCCGTCGCCATCTGCTCCATCGGCGACCGTTGAACCGCCTGCCGAGCACCTCACTCCGCGCGAGGCCGCACCGTCTCCTCTTTTGCCCGAGCCCGCGACGGTCGCGACGGCGCTCGCCGTGCCGCCAGCGCCCACCACGGCGCCGCGCAAGGGCGGGCTTCCGAAGCGGGTGAGCGCCGCCGGAGAGTCACCCGCCACGCCGATGGTCGCCGCCGACGTGGCCAAGAACACGGCGATTGCCGATTTCGATTCGTCGTTGGAGAAAGAGCTCGAGCTCTTGGATGCAGCTCGTTCCGCACTCGACACGCACGGCGCGCAGCGAGCCTCGGCGGCGCTCGATCGGTACGTCGAGCGCTTCCCGAATGGCCGCATGCGCATCGAGGCGATGGCGCTCCGCGTGGAGGCGCTGTTCGCTCTTGGCCAGCGCGAACAGGCGGCATCGCTGGGTCGGGCTTTTTTGGCGGCGCACGTCCACTGCCCTGCGGCCATTCAGGTGCGCAGGCTCGTCGACAACGCCGGCGGATCGACGCAGCCGTAGGACCCTTACGAGTACGCAATTCATTAAAAATGACAACGTGGGCATGCGTCTGGCGACGTGAGGAGGAACCTTATCATGAAGACGATGAGCGCTTGGTTGGCAGTGTGCGCTACCATACTGGCGTGCGGCACCCGCGTTTCGGTCGGCGATCTCGGCCCCGCAGCCGAACCTGGATCGTCAGGCGCCGGCGGATCCGCAGGCGCCTGCGGTACCCGCGTTTCGGTCGGCGATCTCGGCCCCGCAGCCGAACCTGGATCGACAGGCGCCGGCGGATCCGCGGGCAGCGCGGCCCCGATCGACTCGGGCGCCCCGGCGGTTCCCGACGGCAGCACGAACCAGCTCGGTGGGGCGGCGTGCGGCGGCATCGAGTACCCGGTGAGCGGGTTCTATGGCGACAACTTTCTCCATTCGACCTATGTCACGGTCAACCAGGCCGCTCCCGTTTCGATGGTAGCCAAGCTCAACGTAGGCGCATCTCTCCGAATCAAGATGACGCTCCGCAGTGGAACGCCGTGGCTCATCCACCCTTTGACGAGCGAATGGCGCGCCTCGCTCTACGACTTCGCCGCAAATTCCCAGCTCTTCGAGGCGCCCGA
Organism: Polyangiaceae bacterium; assembly: GCA_035275365.1. Classification (GTDB taxonomy): domain Bacteria; phylum Myxococcota_A; class Polyangia; order Polyangiales; family Polyangiaceae; genus DASWDH01. The sequence continues at coordinate 1,851 of DATEMX010000716.1, forward strand.
CACGGGACGCTCAGACGAGATGCGCTTCGAATTCCCCGAGCAGGGCGAAGCTCTCGTCGAGTATTTCGAGTGCGGTTCGTCGACGCCCACGGGCTCCAAGGTGCTCTCGTGGGGCGGCGGTTCTACGATTCCGCACTACGACGGTGGTTCATACTGATGCTATCGAGCCAGCCCGAACCGCCCGGTAGCCGCGGTCGCGGCACACACCGTAGCCGTGATGCGACTTGCAGGCGCGTCGGTCGATTTTGCAGAACTGCAACGCCGACATCGACCCGGCCACGCAAGCCGCCGGAACTCGCCGATTCAAAGCTGGCGTGCGCCGTGCATTACGAATCCTCGTCCGCGCCAAGAGAGGTCGTCCCCCCCCCGACCCCTTGGCGCGGATTGTTTTCTTTCGGCGGCGCCAGTCGCACGCGAACGAACGGTTAGCGTAGTGCCGGCCATGCGTCGGTCACTTGCACGCTTCGATTTCTCCGCGAAGCGCATCCCTGTCTGTGGTCGAGACGTTCGCCATCCTGGATGCACTCGACGAGCAGGTCCGCGCTCGGCAAGCTCTTCTCCGCGGTGCTCGCGTCCGCGTGCTCGACATCGACGGCGTCGACGCCAAGACGAAGCGCCAGTTCCTCGGGGACCAACGCCAAGAGAGGTCGTCCCCCCGATCCCACGGGCGCGGATTGTTTTTGACCGGCGCGCCGCATCCGGCCAAAGCCGAGCTCAAGAGCACCCAAAGGCTCGGCAGACTCCCTCGCCGCACGAAAATGGAGCGGGGCAAGCCGGCAAGTCGGCGCCGCATGGCATTGCGCAAACGTCCGCCTGCTTGCCGCAGCCGCCGACAACGCCACATTGGAGACAGATCGTTTGCCGCGTTCTGCCTCCCGTGCATCCTCGCGGAACGGGCCGGCCTAGGCACGCTGCCATGCACTCTTCTTCGCTGTCAAACCGATTGGCGTTGCCGTCACAACCGCCGTAGGTCCTGAGAGCGCACGATCCGTCGACGAAGGCGAACACGCCCATCGCCGCCTTACACGGACCTGGATCGAACGGCAGTGCGCAGGCTGGGTCCTGGGGCCACCCACTAGCGTCCTCGCTCGACACCGATCCCGACTCCTCGGTGCTCGCGTCGTCCGTGCCTTGGCTCGACCTCTCCGGGGCATCCGCTTCCCACCGCGACCCCTCCGCGGCGCCCGCCTCTGCGCCGCTTGGCTCGTCCGCGCTCGTCGTTTGACCGCACCCCATCGCCAAGAGACAAGCGCCCGCACGCCACGCGAGGTTCATGGTGTCCCATGGTACCCCTAGTCCGGAGTCGTCGCCACGGTGACGGTTGCAGCCGCGTCGCTCGGTCTTGCAGAACCGCAACGCCGACATCGTTCCGGTCACGCAACCCATCGAATCTTGCGGACGCGAAGCTGGCGCGCGCCGTGCACTACTCGTCCTCGTCCGCGCCACGAGAGGTCGTCCCCCCCCCGACCCCGTTGGCGCGGATTGTTTTTTCCATTGCGGGTCTTCTGAGTCTCCCGCTCGGGCCGTCACTTTAGCGAACGCCGGGTGCTCGTTCCGTCGTTGGTGCTAGATTCGACGCGCCCGATGCTCGAGATACACCCCTCCGCTCAAGTCAGTCCGCGCGCCAAGCTCCACGCCGACGTCGAGATCGGCCCCCTCTGCGTGGTGGGAGACGACGTCGAGATCGGCCGAGGCACGCGCCTCATCGCGTCGTGCGTCGTGCTCGGGCACTGTCGAATCGGCGAGGGCAATATCATCTTTCCGTATGCGGTCATCGGCGCCGAGCCCCAAGATCGCTCGCACGAAGGTGAGGTGACCTCGCTCGTCATCGGCGATCGCAACGTATTTCGCGAGCACGTCACCGTGCACCGGGGAACGCTGAAGGAGGAGGGCACGACGAGGGTCGGGTCCGATTGCCTCCTCATGGTAGGCACGCACGTCGCGCACGACGCGGTGATCGGCGACGCCGTCACGCTCGCCAACGGCACGATGCTCGCCGGGCACGTCAAGGTCGAGAGCCGCGTCACCACCGGCGGCCGCGCGGCCGTAGCGCCGTTCGTGCGCCTCGGTGAAGGCTCGTTCATCGCCGCGGGAGCCATGGTGGAAATCGACGTACCGCCCTTCACCATCGTAGCCGGCGACCGCGCGCGCGTGAGGGCGCTGAACCGCGTCGGCCTCAGGCGTCAAGGTGTCCCGGACGTCTCGCGGCGCGCCCTCGGCCGAGCTTTCCGCGTCCTTTTCGGCAACTCCGCGCCGCGCAGCGAATCCCTTCGCGCCGTCCAAACCGAGCTCGCCCACGACCCCTACGTCAGCAAGCTCGTCACGTTCCTCTCGCGCTCAAGCTAGACGCGCTATCAACGATCTGGAAGGGGCGCCTTGCCGAGGATTTCGGTCAGCGCCAAGGCCGCCAAGCACGCCAAGGCCGCCAAGGG
>DATEMX010000717.1:0-2552 GCA_035275365.1 Polyangiaceae bacterium
GACACCGCCCAGCGGCAGGGAAGGCTTTCGCTCTCGCCGGTCACCCACGTCGATCCCCTCGGCACGCTCCTCATTCCCGCGGTCAACCTGCTTCTGTCGGGCGGGTTCGGCTTCATCGGTTGGGCACGCCCCACGCCCGTCGCCCCCAACAAGTTCCGCCCTTCCGTTCCCATGCGAACGGGTATGGCGCTCGTGGCCGCGGCCGGTCCACTCTCGAACTTGGCGTTGGCGGTCGTCGCGCTCGGTCTTTTCTCGGTGTTTCAACGCACCGGCGTCGGTCTCTGGGACGCCGCGGATCGTCCCACGGGCGTCGCCGCGCTGCTGGCCGCCATGTTCCAGGTCAACGTGGGGCTCACGATCTTCAACTTTCTCCCCGTGCCGCCGCTCGACGGCAGCCGCTTATTACCCAAATCCTTGGACCATGTGCAGGCCGCAATCGCCCCGTATTCTATGGTGTTTTTGCTTCTCGTCATCAATGTCCCCATTCTCAGCGAGTACGTGGTATCCCGCCCGATTCGAACGGTGATGAACGTCCTTCAGTCGCTCTTTCAGACCCAGATTTTCCACGGGCTCGCATGAGGGATGCCTCCGAGGAGACGAAGCCGCGCAGCGGCGATTATGTCGTGTCGCTTCCGGCCTTCGAGGGACCGCTCGACCTTCTGCTCCACCTCATTCAGAAGCACGAGCTCGATATCCTCGACATCCCGGTGAGCTTCGTCACCGAGAAGTACCTCGAGTACATCTCCCTCATGCAGGAGCTCTCGATCGATCTGGCGAGCGAGTACCTGGTCATGGCGGCGACGCTCGTCCACATCAAGAGCAAGAGCCTGCTCCCGGCCCCGCCCGCGGGGCAGGAAGACGAGATCGACGAGGAGGACGACGTCGATCCCCGCGAAGAGCTCATCCGCCGGCTCCTCGAGTACCAAAAGTACAAGCAGGCCGCGCTGGAGCTCAACGAGCGCGGCGCGCTCGGGCGCGACGTCTTCTTGCGCGGGGTCGACTCGCCCGAGGCGGAAGGGCCGGCCCCGCTCGCCCGAGTCGAGGTATGGAACCTGCTCGACGCGTTCGCCAAGGTTCTCGGTCGCTCCAAGATCAAGATCGAGCACGAGATTTCCTTCGATCGGTTGAGTATCACCGAGCGTATCCAGGAGCTCTGCGAAAAGTTCGCCGGGCGCCAGCGCTGTCGCTTCGACGAGCTCTTTGACGACCAGAAGACGCGTTTCGATTTGGTCATCACGTTCTTGGCGCTGCTCGAGATGACCAAGCTCAAGATGACGCGCATCTACCAGGCCGACGCGCTGGCCGAGATCTTCATCGAGCTGTCGACCGAAGGTAGCGCGGCGCCTCCCGACGGGGGCGATTTACAAGGAGCCGAGCAATGAGTTCCGAGCGACGGGGGCGATCCAACAAGAGCCGTGTGGCAAGTTCCGACGTCGAGGTGCGCGACACCCCGGCCCCAGCGGAGATCGTAGCCGTGAGCGCTTCCGAAGCACCCGAAACGGGCCCCGCGCCGCTGGACATCGAAGAGAGTTCGACGGACGTCGAGGCCGGATCGGAAACGGACGCGCAAGAACGTGAAGGTGACGCGACCGAGGGTGAAGGACGTGACGTGAACGACATCGTGGAGGGCGACGCCGAGTCGCCTGCCGTAACGCTCCCGGCGGGCGATGTGAGCCGCGCGCATTTGAAGGGGCTCATCGAGGCGCTCGTGTTCGTCTCCGACAAACCCGTGTCGTTGAACGAGCTTGCCAAGGTGGCGGGCAAGGCCGACAAGAAACTCGTGCGGGCTCTCGTCGACGAGCTCCGCGCAGACTACGCGCCGCGCGGCATTCATTTCGACGAAGTGGCAGGCGGGGTGATCTTTCGCACCAACCCTTCGTACGGTGCATTCGTTCGCGACGTGGCCGCCAAGAAGCCGGTGCGGATGACGCGCGCCCAGCTCGAAACGCTGGCGATCATCGCCTACCGTCAGCCGCTGACCCGGCCTGAGGTCGACGACATCCGCGGCGTCGACTCGGGGCCTGTCATGAAGATGTTGCTCGACCGCGATCTGGTCAGAATTCTGGGCAAAAAAGATGAGCCAGGTCGCCCGCTCCTTTACGGAACGACGCCGCTCTTTTTGGAGTTCTTCGGGCTGAAGTCGCTGAAGGACATGCCCTCGCTTCGCGAGTTCACCGAGCTGTCCGACGATTCGCGGCGCGTGTACGAAAAAGAGATGGCAGAAGCCGGCGAGCTTACCGAAGAGCGCGAAGCCACCGCGCCCGCCAACATCGAGAACCTCGCCGCCGCGGCTTCGTCGGTGACGCCTTCGGCCGAAGACATGAGCGACGCGCCGCCCACACTGCGCCCTGCCACGGGAGGCGCGTCGCCACCCGAGGCGGAGAGCGCCTCCGCGGACGCGGGCTTGGCGGACGCCGACGCCGCCAAGCCCGACGCCTAGTGCCACGCGGCGAAAATCCGACCCCCAGATTCGAGAGCGTGGATACTTGCCATGCCGGCATGCCTGGATGCCAAGTCACGAACGACGGGAGGACCCCTTCCTGCTTCAGTTC
>DATEMX010000718.1:0-3286 GCA_035275365.1 Polyangiaceae bacterium
AGGTGAGTCCTCGCTTGGGCCACGACCCTGCGTGCATCGCGGCACGTCAGCCCCGGAGGTTCACCCGTGGGAAGCTTGAGGCTCCGCCCGCCGAGACGATCGGCGCCCCGACCGGCGTCGTTGCGAGGCTCTTCGACAGCCGCACCGTTCGCGCCCGCGGCGCAACTGGCGACGGGCGAAGCCAGAGGCACGGGATCACGTGCCTCGCGGAAAGCCATCCACCCGCCGGCGAGCGCAGAGAGGCTGAGTCCCGAAGCGATGATCGTCAGTGCGGGACGGCGCATGGCAGGAGGAAGGCTAACGCAGAACCGCCCGACGCGGTCGAGCGGGTAACGTCAGATCCTCAGGATGCCTCGAGGAGCGGAGACCTGGCAAGAAGATGGCACTTGAGCTTGCCGAGCGCCCGCGTTTTTGAGCTGGCGCACCCGCTCCTTGCTGATCCCGAAAACGTTTCGCGATCGCGCGGTTGCTTGTAATGTCGTCTGCCCGGTGCGAACGAGATCGCTGACGACGTGGCTCGCGCTTTTCGTGCTGGGCTGCGCGCGCCCGAGCGGCAGCGGCGAAGCTGACGGCCAGGCGCCCCCGCGAGAAGCCCATACCGCGCGCGCGATCGAGCTCTTGGAGGTGGAAAACCGCCGTCTCTCCACGAACATCAGCGATGACGACTTCGCGGATCGCGATCCCGAAGTGCGCCGCCTGGCCGCGCGCGCGTTGGCGCGCATCGGCGATCCAGCGGGCGTCCCTCTTCTTTTGCGCGCGTTGAGCGATGAAGACGCCGAGGTGGTGGCTTGGAGCGCCTACGGGCTCGGCTTCGTGTGCCGCGCTTCCGGCGTCAACCAGCTCGATGTGGTGCGCGCGCTGGTCACGCGCGCGGCGTCGTTGCCGGATATTTCGCCCTCCCCGCTCGATCCGAACTTCGCGATCGCGCGGGCTCTCGGCCACTGCGCATCGGAAGAAGCCGAGAAGGTGCTCGCGGGCTGGCTCACGGGTCCGCCCGCGCGCGTCCCGCCCGCCGCCCTCGCGCTGGGCGACGTTGCTTCGAGACGCAAAGGCCTTGGCGAGGCCTCGCAGCTGGCACTGCTGGCGGCTGCGTCCGGCTCGATCGGTCATCCGCCGATCGTCGAAGCGCTCTACCCGTTCGGCCGCTTCGATCATCCCGCCGCCAGCGCGAGCGAACGACTCCTCGATGTGGCGGCCGCCCGGCTGACCGAGGCGGGCGCGTCCCGCATTTTTGCCGTGCGCGCGCTCGGCCGAAGTGAAAGGGGCTCGGTCGCGGCGCTCTTTCGCGTGCTTACCTCCAGCGAAGGCTTCACGGCGGCCGAGCGAATCGAGGCGGCGCACGGGCTCGCACGTCAGGGAGCGATGGGGCAGAGAGCGCTCGGCGACGCGCTGCCGGCGCTCGTTCCGTCGCGCGATCCGGTCGCCCTCGCCGCACTCGCCACGTCGTCCTTCGGTCCGCTCATCGCCACCCTCGATTCGCTCGATGGGGAGAAGCCCGCGAGTCGGCACGGGCTCTACGAGTTGGCGGCGTTCGGCGTTCCCAAGGGGGCGCCACCGTTGCTGGTCCGGCGCATCGCGCGGGTGCGATGCCGCGCCGCCGTGCTCCTCGTCAACTCGAGCGCGGACGAGCCCGTACTTCGCCGGTGCGATCCCGAAGAGGAAGGCGTCATCGGACTGCGCGCCGTGCTCGACGTCATCGCCAAAAGGCCGCTTCAGGGCACGAAGCTCGCGGTCTTTCGTCGCTTCCTGGAGTCGGGCAACGCTCGCCTGCGCGAAGCCGCCATCGAGCTCTTGGCTTCGCACCCCGAAGTGCGCGACGTGGGAAGCGTCGTCCGCGCTGCGCTTGCCGCCAAGGAGCCTGGCGTCGTGGCGACGGCCGCCCAGTTCGTCGCCGCCCACCCCGATCGCGTTGCTGCCGACGTCGGCGCCGCGCTAGGCGACGCGCTCGAACGAGGATTCGCGCCCGACGACATCGAGACCATCGCCGCTCTCTTCGACGCCCTCGGTGCGCTACGCGTCGAAGCGGCGAGGCCCAAGCTCGAGGGATACTGCCGTCACCCGAACCCCGCGCTGCGAGAACACGCCCTGCGCGCGCTCTCGCTGCTCGGCGGCACGAAAGGTTGTCAAGGGACCGAGCCGAGCACCGCCGCGCCCGAACTCGGGCATCTGACCCTAGCGGCCGTTCAGATCGAGCTCGCGACCGACGCGGGAACCATGCGAATGACCTTGGACCCGCGCCACGCGCCCGTCGCCGTAACGCGATTCGCCGACCTCGCCCGCGCAGGATTCTACGATGGCGTGATCGCGCACCGCGTGGTGCCGGGCTTCGTGGTGCAGTTCGGCGATCCAGGCGGCGACGGCTTCGGCGGCGCCGGGAAGGCACCGCTGAGGTGCGAGACGACACCCCTGCCCTTCGAGCCGCTCGATGTCGGCGTCGCGCTCGCGGGACGCGACACGGGTGCGAGCCAAATGTTCGTCACGCTCGCGCGCTACCCTCACCTCGATCAGGAATACGCTTGGTTGGGAAGAGCCGTGGGCGACTGGGGCGCGTTCTCCGAGGGAGACGTCATCCGGAGCGCCCGGGTGTTGCCTTAGTCCTTTGCGGTAGACACCGGCCAGCGAGGCCTTCGAGCGGGTATCGCTGAGGTACGACCTGCGCTATGACGACGAGGGATGCTGCTTACCGTCGACATCGGCAATACCAACATCGGGTTCGGTCTCTTCGAGGACGAGAAACTCCTTCATCAATTTCGCTGCGAGAGCGCACGGCAGCGCACCGCCGACGAGTACGCCGTCTTCGTGCGGCAAATGCTCGTGCTCCGGGACGTCGACTACAAGAAGATCGACGCCGGCATCATCGCCAGCGTCGTACCGGCGCTCACCGACGTGATGGTCGACGTGGTGCGGCGCGCATTCGCCCGCGAGCCGCTGGTCGTGGGACCCAAGACTCGCTCGGGCATGGCAATCCTCTACGAAAGCCCGCGCGACGTCGGCGCCGATCGCATCGTCAACGCGGTGGCCGCCTACGACCAGGTCAAAGGCGGCGTCATCGTGGTCGACTTCGGCACCGCGACCACGTTCGACTGCGTCACCGAGAAGGGCGAATACCTCGGCGGCGTGATCGCGCCGGGCATTCAAATCAGCGCTGACGCCCTCTTTTCGCGCGCCGCCAAGCTCCACCCGGTCGAAATCGCCAAGCCCGCCAAGGTGGTCGGGAGAAACCCGGTGCAGTCGATGCAGTCGGGCATCGTCTTCGGGTACGCCGGGTTGGTCGACGGCGTCGTCG
>DATEMX010000719.1:0-3941 GCA_035275365.1 Polyangiaceae bacterium
GCGCTGAATCACGAACGCCATGCGGCTGGAGATGAGCATGACCTCGCGGAATTCGTCTTGCGGCTCGGCCGCGGGGTCCGCACCGGCGAGGCGCTCGAAGAGCGAGGCGAGCGCGACCGAGTGTTGCTTGCCGAGCACGTCGGGAGCTATGGCCCCCAGGAGCTCGAGGATCTCGTGCGCCGACGCCGCGCCCGACGGGCTGAGCACACGGCCGCTCCGCATCTCCACGACGGCCGAAGCGATGGGGCTCTCGCGATCCAGCATTCAAGAGGCTCCCGCTACTCGCCCGCGCGCTCGACGGCGCGCCCTCGGGGCAGGAGCAAGACGAACCGCGCTCCCACCTCGCTCGGCTCGAAGAAGAGATCGCCGTCGAGCTTCAGCGCTGCTTCTTTGGCCATGGTAAGGCCGAGGCCGGTGCCATCTGGCTTGCTGGTGAAGAATGGTTCGAAGACGCGGCGCGCGCGTTCGGGTGGGATGCCCGGACCGTCGTCCTGCACGATGGTGCGGACGAAGTTCGCGTCGGCGGGATTCGCGTCGACCGTGATCGACACGCGCAGAGACTGCTCCGAAGCCTCGGCTGCGTTCAAGAGGAGATTGGCGAGGACCTGCTCGACGACGATGGGGTTTCCGGATACCCATTCGCGTTCGTTGCAGTCGACGACGAGCGCGTGCCGCCGCTTTCGATAGACCGAATCGAGAAGTGCCGTCGTTCGATCGACGATTTCCCGCATGCGAAAGTCGACTTGGAGTTGAGGCCCGAGCCGTACGAAATCGAGTAGACCGTCGACGGTGCGTCGCAGACGATCTGTGGATTCCACCATCTCCTTCAGAACGTCGGTGACTTCGGGTGGGCTCGAATCGCGCTGTCGAAGCCGCAAGAAGCCGGCGTTATAGACGATGCTGGCGACGGTGGTTCGCAGGTCGTGCGCGATGCTGGCGACCATACGGCCCGCGAATTCTAGGCGCTGCTTGTGGAGTCGCTGCAGGAGCTGGACGTTTCGCGTCGATAACTCGCGCATGAGAATGAGCCGCCGGGCGCTTCCGAGGCGGTAGGCCGTACATCCGAGGATGGCGTCGACGGCGGCTTCCGGCCGCCATTCCGTCGATTCTCCGATGGGTACTTGTGTGAGGGCAGCCCAAAGCGAGGCCGGCAGCGGCGAGCCCGTGGCGAGCTCGACGCCGAGGCTCGACATCAGCACGCGCGCTTGCTTGGTGAAGTTGCGAACTTTGCCCGTGTTCGAGCAAATGACGGCGGGCGCTTCCATCTCGGCGACGCCGATCGAGTTCTCGGCGTCCGTCGGCAGCTTGCCGTCGCTGTCCGACCGGTCTTCCCCCCGGGCCCTTCCAGGGCCATTTCCTTGCCACATGCCGGCCCGTTAGGCGGAGCAAACCCCTTGCCAACCAGAAGGGTCGATTCGAACGGTCGGAGCGGCGAGGTCCGCGCCGGCGCGCGGCGATATCCGCCACTATCGGCGGAATCCGTCGCGGAATCCGTCTCGCTCCCCGCTCGTTCAAATGAGCTGCCACTCGCGCAGCGCTTCGGCGAACGTATTCAGGTGTAAGTCGATGACGATGGGGATCGATCCGTCTTGTGCCATCTGGTATCCACCGGCCAGATTCCACGTGAGCGGGATGCCGAGATCGCGAGCAATGGCGAACATCGTGCGATCGCGCGTGCGCATCTCGTCGGTCGTGAGCAACCCGCCCAGCGGATCATCGACGTGTGTATCGGCGCCCGCTTGATAGAAAACGATGTCGGGGCGGAATTCTCGGAGCGGGTCGCGCAAGGCCTCCATGGCCATGAGGTACGCGCGCGCGTGGTGGCGAGCGCGGTAGCTCTTGCCGAAGGTGACGTGCAAAATGCGGTTCTCGAGCGCCATCGCCTCGATGATGGCGTCGGTTCCGTCGCCGTAGTGATAGTCGCAATCGATGATGGCGACGCGCGAGGCCAGACTGTCGTCGAGAAGCTTCACCGCCGAGATCATGAGGCCGTTGAACGTGCAGTAGCTACGGGCCCTGGCCGGATACGCGTGGTGGAAGCCGGACGTAAGCGAAACGCTCAAGCCCTCCGACAGCGCAATGAGCGCGCCCGTGTGAAAGCCGCCACAGGTGTAGGGCAAGGAGCGGACGACGGATTCGGAGAGCGAGCCGAATCCGTCGGGGCTCCTGAGCGTCAAGATGGCGTCGACGAAGCCGACGTCGTGGACTCGAACTATCGCGTCGATAGCGATGGGGTCGGGGCAAACGAACTCGATGGGCCAGGGGGTCTGCGCGAGAGCTTCGGCGACGAGGCGCGGCTTGCCGGCGCTCGGCGACGTGAGCCGCCCGGTGTTGGCGACCATGTCGGGCGAGTAAATCGTCTTCAAGGTGCGCAAAGGCTTCATCACTACAACTGCTGCCTTGCCAAATGCTCGATCTCTTCGATGGTGACGCGACCGGGCGCGAACAGGCCACCTTGCACTTGAGCTTCGAAATGATTGGTAAAAGCACGGCGCCGGTTCTCGGGCGAGATGGCGAGGGTCGTGAGCCGCAGAAATCGAAACCCCTCGCATCGCTGCACGGGAATGACGTCGCCCGGCAGCTCTCGGTTGGCGCGGGCCGCGACCGGGGTTGCGTATTTGACGCCGAGCAAACTCCCTGGTGGCAGATGGACTCCGTTCAGAACCAGCGAGGTGAGGCTGATGCACGAGTGGTTGTCGCCGAGGTGGAGCTTCTCGATGCAGAGCGGCGATCCGTCCGTCGCGACGATGACGTTCATGAGGCCCTTCCGCCGCACGTAGCGGTCTGCCAGCTCGAGAAAGTACTTCTCTGCGAGGGGGCACGTGCCGATCGACAGCTGATCGTGGCAGGGCGGTAGCTCGGTCAGGTGTTCCTGGGCAGCGTTCGCAGGCAGGAGCAAGTTGATGATCATGCGGGCCAAGACTCGGCTTTCCTCGCGGGTGACGCCCGCCGTCACCGATCGAAGGCGGCGCTGCCGTTCGACCTCCTGGCGATGGAGTCGTGCGAGCGCCGGCGTTTCTTCGACGACCGACTGCACCTCTTGTCGGTCGAGGTTGCGCCAGGATAGGCGAATCCCGAGTGCCGCGGCACCGAGAACGAGAGACCGAACGTGCGTCGAGTCGCGGTCGGCGAAGAGGCGCGCTTCGTCGTATTCGTAGGGATGGCGCGGCGAGTTGACGTGTTCCGCCAAGTGCCGGGTCGCCTGGGTGAAGCCCGCCCCTCGACGTTCGGTGCGGTGCCGATGATCTTCGTTGAGCATTTCGTAGAGGACGTCGTTCAGGCGAAACCCGTCGCGCTCGAACGCCGTCAACAGTTCGTGATCTTCGACCGAGGATCCCTGCGTTTCGAGCGTCACGCTGGCCTCCTTTTGCGACACGGCCGAGCAAGCGGCGGGCCTGCCTCGTTGGCGGGTGACCGCGCGGTCGACCGGTGGATTAGCGTCGGAAATCGCCGACGATCCGTCGGATCCCGCCGGTGGTCGAGCGCACCCGAGGGCAGGGCTGGAGCTGCTGCCGGCGCGGGGGTCGTGGCGCACCGCTTGCACCGCGCAAGCGCTTGCTGCCCGCATCGGCGGCGTTCATCTCAAGCGAAGGAGCAATCGATGGCAAACGTCAAAGAGACACTGACCAAATTGATGGAACTCGAAGGTTCGATTGGCACCTGCCTGGTCGACAGCAACAGCGGGATGATGCTCGGCAGCGAGGGCGGCTCTGGCACGCTCAACCTCGAGGTTGCCTCGGCCGGCAACACGGAGGTGGTTCGGGCCAAGCGCAAGACGATGAAGTCTCTCGGGTTGAAGGACAACATCGAAGACATCCTCATCACGTTGGGCAAGCAGTACCACCTCATCCGGCCCCTCAGCTCGAACGACGCCATCTTCGTCTACCTCGTTCTCGACAAAACGCGAGGCAACCTCGCGATGGCCCGGCATCAACTAGGGA
>DATEMX010000720.1:0-4546 GCA_035275365.1 Polyangiaceae bacterium
TAGTGTCGATAATGCAGCCGAGGTCGGCTGCACGTCCCGCGTTCAACAACGGAACGACCTTCCGTGCGAACGAGACGCCTTCACAATCATGCTGCCTTTCGCCGGCTGAGCGCCTGCTTTCGTGAAGGCGGAGCTAATTGACGTAAGTTATTAATATAATGGGATAGGACAGAACGTCGGATAGGGCAAGGACATAAGGACATAGCGGCCGATCCATCCGACCCGTTAAGCTTTCGTTGAACCCGTGCTGCATGCGTGCGGATCGCCCGCCGTGTTCGGTGGTGGGCGAACTACCGCCGCAAACCGAGGAGTGCGACGGCGATGGCGGTCGCACTTGCGATGGGGAGAGAGCTAGCGGTCATGTCTACCCGTCGTCTTGCTCGACGGCGCCTACAGCGAGCGCGGCACAACCTGGTCTTTCGCAGCCTCGGCCATCTCAAGACGCGCGAAGTCGGCGAAATGCTCGAGCGCGTGGTGCGGCGCATCGCGCGCTGCCTCGTCGCGGGGCCCACGTCGTGAACCAAAGCTGACACATCGAAGTGTGGCCCGTTTTGGGTCCAACGATCACTCGAACCGTCACCCCCTCTTATGCCTTGGCGGCGATGACTGGGATCGCCCAGCGAGTTTTCAGTTCAGCGAGTACGGCAAGAGCAGCGCAAAAGGTGCGATGGCAGCGTCGAACTGCGAGCCGTCGTCGCGAAACATTTGGTAGGTGCCCTCCATCGTGCCCCGCGGCGTCGCGAGCACGCAGCCGCTCGTGTATTCGAAATGCTCGCCGGGCCGCAGCGTGGGTTGCTCGCCGACCACGCCTGGCCCGCGGACATGTTCGATCTTGCCGTTGCCGTCGGTGATGATCCAATGGCGCGTGCGAAGTTGCGCGGTCTCGTCACCTTCGTTGCTGATTCGCACGGTGTACGCGAACACGTAGCGGTGCGACTTGGGAGCCGACTGGCCGGAGACGTAGGTCGAAGAGACGGTTACGCGAATTCCGCGGGTGATGGCGTTCGACACGGGCGAGAGTCTAACACGGCAGGACTCGATGCTAGTGCCGCTTGGCCAACGTCGGGCCCGACTTTGGCCAAGCCCCGCTTCGCGCGGAGGCGGCTTCGCCGCCTGGCACTATCCTTGTTTCCGGGGGCTTCGCCCCCGCCCGCCGGAGCAAGTCCGAAACGGGGCCCCACCACGGCACCTCCGGCGCCGATCAGACCCACTCTCGACAGTCTCCCAATCGGGGCAAAATTTCCCCGCGCGGCACTTGCCGGGCGAACGCTACTTCACCGCTGCGAGTCGAACTTGTTCGCCCGTGCGGCCGAACCTTCGTTCGCGACCCGAGAACGTGTCGAAGGCGGCGAGCAGGTCGTCGGAGGTGAAGTCAGGCCACAGCACGTCGGTGAAGTAGAGCTCGGCGTAGGCCGATTCGATGAGCAGAAAGTCGCTGAGCCGCTGCTCGCCGCCCGTACGGATGAGGAGATCGACGTCGGGCAGGTCGTGTGTCGTGAAATACTTGCGGAGCGACGCTTCTTCGATGTCCTCCGGAAGGAGGAGGCCCGCGCGCGCCCGGGCCGCCACGGCCCGCATGGCCTCGACGACGTCACGCCTTCCGCTGTAGCTGAGTGCCAGGGAGAGCGTCATGGCCGGCTCGACGCTCTCGTCGCCGAGGTCGCCCGTATAGGCCATGAGCTGCTCGACGGCGTGCCGGGTGAGCGTGGGCAGATCGTCGAGATCGCCGATCACCTTCACGTTGATCCGCTTTTCCTTGAGCTCGGCGGCCTCGTTCTCGGCGAAGCGAATCAAGAGACGCATGAGCGACTCGACTTCGAGCTTGGGGCGAGACCAGTTCGCTTGGCTAAACGCGTAGAGCGTCAGGTAGCGCACGCCGCGTTCGCGGCAGGTGCGCACGACCTCGCGAACCGCGCGCGCTCCTTCGTCATGGCCCGCGGCGCGTTCGAGACCGCGGCTTCGAGCCCATCGACCATTGCCATCCATGATGATGGCGACGTGACGTGGAACCTCCAAGCGGCGAGACGGTGTACTGGGACGCATCGGGGCAAACCTCCAATAGAAGACGTCGGCCAGTTTGACAAGAGGAGCCGCGTAAGGCGGGGAGGCTGTGTGGTGGAACCGTGGAGCTTTCGGGGATCGCCTGCCCTTCTTCATCGGGCGGCATGCGCGGCCCTTACTCCGAAAAAGCTCCGTTTTCCGGGGGGGGCCACCCCCCACGCGACTCGCTTCGGCTCGAAAAGGAGAGAGCTCGGGGCAGGCTTCGCTCTTGGATCTCCAAGAAACATGCATGAAAGAAGGGAGAATCCTTCAGGCGGCGGGCAGCGTGAAACGGAACTCGACTTCGGGCGGCCCCGAACGCAGGAGCTCAGCGCGGCCGCCGTGCGCTTCGGCGACGGCGCGGACGATGGCGAGTCCGAGCCCCGTGCCTCCGCCGGCTGCCCGGGTGGTGACGAACCTCCGAAACAATTTGTTTTGCACGTGCTTGGCGACAACGCCGAGGCTCACCACCCTGACTGCAACGCGATCGCCCTCTCGAAGGACGGCTACGCGGAGCACGCGCCCCGGATCGCCGTGGACGATGGCGTTGTCGACGAGGTTGTCGATGGCGCGCGAGAGCCAATTCGATTGTCCGCGCACGACGACGTCGGCGTCGACCGAGATCTCCACCGCCGCTCCGCGATCTTTGGCGGCGTCGGCGGCAGCGCGGGCGAGGGTGCCGAGGTCAACCTCCGACGAAGACTCGACGCCGCGCGCCTCGATACGTGCAAGCGAGAGGATCTCGCCCAACAAAATCTCGATGCGCGCCGTTGCTTCGCGGATGCGCGACACGAATCGCCGCGCCTCTTCGGGCTCGGCGAGCGCTCCTTCGTCGAGGACCTCGGCGCTCGCTCGAACCGCGGCCACCGGGTTCTTCAGCTCGTGCGAGAGATCGGCGGCGAACGTTTCCAAGAAGGGTCGACCTTCGAGCTCTCGTCGCATCGAGTCGATAGCCTTGGTGAGGCGCTTGACCTCCTGCCCGTGGGCGACCGGCGGGACCGCGCTCGTTTCGCCCTCGCTGACGCGCACGGCGAAATTCGTGAGGCCTTCGATGGGGGTGGCGATCGCCCGTCCGATGACGGCGGCGGCTAGGGCGGCTGCCGCGCCGAGGCTCATGCTGATGACGAGGATGGTCGGAGCGAAATCCGCGAGCAAGCGCCGCATGATGATGGTGGGCTTGACGACGCGGATGGCGCCGAAGCTCTTTCCCTCGACCACGATGGGCGCCTCCACGACGACGGTCCCGGTCTCGTGCTCACCCTCGCCGAAGACCACGCGGCCGTCGTTGTCGACCAAGATGAGGTGCACGTTGGCGCTCGCTTCGCCGTGTTTCAAAGCGCGAGCGATGTCGCGAATGCTGACGGCGTCGGCTCGCATCTCCGCGCCCACGAACTTTGCGATTGCCTCGGCCTCGTCGCGCGCTGCTTCCGTTGCGAGGAGCGTGGCGCGCGCCTCGATTCGATCGAGCACCAAGAGCCCGAGACCGAAGGCGAACGCCCCGATGATTCCGGCGAGGGCCAGAAAGACCTGCATCCGAATCGACATGCCCGCTGTGCGAGCACGCACGAGCCTCTGGGCGATGAACGCCACCAAGAGGATGAGGCCGATGGCACCGATCGAGACGACGACGAGCCGGATCATTTGGCGGTCGCGGACATGCGGTCGTTGACGCGGTAGCCGACGCCGCGCACCGTTTCGATCATTGCGGCGTGGCCACCCGCGTCGCCCACTTTGCGGCGCAGGCTCTTCACGTGGCTGTCGATGGTACGATCGGTGATGGCGAACCCGTCGCCCCAGACGCGATCGATGAGCTCGGCGCGCGTGAAGACGCGCCCGGGCCCGCCGAGGAGACACAAGAGGAGATCGAACTCCACGCGCGTGAGCTCCACCTCGTTGCCCAAGACGAACGCGCGCCTCGTCGATTCGTCGGCCACCA
The DNA here is from genome assembly GCA_035275365.1 of Polyangiaceae bacterium. Taxonomy (GTDB): domain Bacteria; phylum Myxococcota_A; class Polyangia; order Polyangiales; family Polyangiaceae; genus DASWDH01. The sequence continues at coordinate 3,977 of DATEMX010000720.1, forward strand.
GGGGAAGTGCAGAAGTCTGCGGGTCCGCAAATGACAGCGCGACGCCGGGCGCGCGCGACACGGGAGGCTGTGCCCGCCGCAACACGGCGCGCACGCGGGCGACGATCTCGCGAGGTGAAAACGGCTTGGTAACGTAGTCGTCAGCGCCCGTCTCGAGCGCTGCGACGCGATCGGCCTCGTCGTCGCGGCTCGAGAGGATGATGACGGCGACGTGCGTCGCGCGCTGGCGAATCTGTCCGAGCAGATCGAAGCCGCTGCCGTCGGGCAGCATCAGATCGAGGACCACCAGATCTTTGCCTTCGAGCTCGCGCTCCGCCGCTGCGAGCGTGGGCGCGATGGCGACGCTGTACCCGTCTCGCCGGAGGCCATAGGAGATGGATTCGGCGATGGCGGGTTCGTCTTCGACGACCAAGATGCTCGGCATGTCGATAGTCCGGAAGAGTAACACCCTTCTGGCTTGGCGGCTTGGGCTCGGCGGCGACTGATTCTCCTCCAAGCCCCGCGACGGGTGGCGCGCTAGCGAGGCCAGCCGATGACCATGACGACGACGAGCGTGTTGGCCCCGGTTTC
>DATEMX010000721.1:0-4200 GCA_035275365.1 Polyangiaceae bacterium
CGTCGTCGTGGTTCGCACCGCTCGGCGGCATCGGGTCGCCGCGCAGCCGCGCACGGAGGCGCACGTGCTCGTCCTCCGGCGCTGCTTTCCAGTCGTCGACGATCCAAGGCTCGAAGGTGAGGCTCGCCGCGCCCGCGTCACCCGACGGCATCGACGAGAAGTGTTTGGGTGCCTTCTCGCCGTCGGCGTCGCTGGAGAGGTTCAAGATCATCTTGTAGAGCGCGAAGCTGTTGCCCGGTCGCCCTTTGTCGATAAACGGCATGTTTTGTCCGAATAGCGCCGAACTGCCGAGGCTCGGATCGGGACCGGTCGCTGTCTCGGGTGCGATCCGCGCGCTCTCGACCAACTGCTTCACGACCGACGGCACGACGGCATTTGGCTTGCCGTCGCTCAGCTCGAACGTGGCGCCGGTGACCTTGGCCGCCTTGGCCACGCCGTGGCAAGTGCCCGTAGCGGTGCAGGACGTGAGGGTTGCCTGTGCCCCGGCGCCCCCTGGCGGGCAGAAGCCCACGGTATGGGGAGGCTCGACCACCGCGGCGTCGGGCGTGAACGAAATCGACGTCGCCTCTTCGAGCGGGACGCGATCGAATGCGCGAATGCCATTCGGATCGGCGGCGTTCTCGGGCGCCAAGATCTGAACCGTGTACTGCGTGCCGGCCGTCAGCGCTCTCTTGGGAGCCCAGACGACGACGCGATCGACCGGATCGTAGGTCGTCGTCAGCGCGGCTGCATCGCACTCGCCCGTCCCCGTCTTTAGGCAAGCCGTGGGATGCTCGTCGGTCGGCGGAAGGAGGAAACGATCGAACTGCGCGCGCACCCGGCCCATGACGCCAACCTTGGTCGTCGTCGAGGGAAAGGTCGCAACGACCTTGGGAGCGGGTCCGAGGCCGGCGTCGGAGTGTTCGGCGGTGCCTTGATCGCAGCCGAGCGCCGCGGAGAAAGCGGCAATTGAAATGAGCATCGTTCGATATTGCATGGGCTTCACCATCACTGTGGGCACGCTGGCGTTTCGGCGCCCGCGGAGATCCATGCGCTCACGGTGAGCGCGTCGGAGTGTGTCGTGCCGCTCGGCGGCATCATGTCGCCGCGGATGCGCGAGCGAAGGCGCGCGTATTCTCCCGCCGCCGGGGGCTTCCACTCGTCGGCGGAAATCCAAGGGTCGACACCGGAGGGCAGTTCGTGGCCCCGCTTGATGCGAGGCGTACCGGTGATGCCCGCGTCGGCGGGGCACATGCCGCTCGGATCCGTGGCTCGAGGCTCGAGGTCTTCGCAGTCGTAGAAATCGTAGAAGCTCGCGGAGTTGCCCCAGTGCACGCCGACGGAGCCCGCGTCGGTCTCCGTGGGCGCGCACGACGAGCGATCGGGGTTTGCCGCCTCTTCGTCGTCCCGAAACGGGCAGTGGCTCGGCAGCGCGAGGATCATCTTGTAGAGAAGGTAGCTGTTGCCCGGATTTTTGCGATCGACGTAGGGCATGTTTTGCCCGAACCGATCGGTGACGCTGACGCGCGCGGCGCCGGGGTTTTGCGCTGTTGCGGTTTCGGTGGCTACTTGTTGGGTTTCGACGAGCCTTCGCACGGCGCTCGGCGTGCCCCCCTTGGCTTCACCGTCGTCGAGGCTCAGCACCGAACCGCGTGCTTCGCCCCTGGGCTTGTCGGGCACTCCATGACACGTAGGGTCTCCCGTACACCCGTATTGCAGCACGTTCGCGGGGCTCGAAGGCACGCCGCCGGAGAACGGCTTCGAGCAAACGTCGATCGAAGGGCGGCAGAGGATCTTGGTCGTGCAGAAGTCGATCGCGCGCTTGGGCTCCTTCGCCACCGACGCGGCGTCGCCCGTTTCGAACGCGAAGGTCACTTCTTTCGCGAGGGCCACGCCGTCGAAGGCGCGAACGCCGCCCACGTCGTCGGGGCCTTTCGGTGCCAGCACGCGCGCGTTGTAACGCGTGTGCGGCAAGAGGGGGACCGTCGGCTTCCACACCGCTACCCGGTCGACCGGATCGTACTCGGGTGCCAGCGTCCCCCCGATGCACTCGTCGGGGCTCTGCCCGCCAACGGATGCCGCTTGCAAGCACAACCCTTGGCGTGTGGCGCTGAGGGGCGTGAGGAACCGGTCGAACTGGACGCGAATGGACTGCTGAAGAGCGACCCCCTTTTCCTCGTCGGACGGCGAATGCCACGTCACCTGAGGGGGCGGACCCTTGCCGCTATCGGAGAGCTTGGGAGTGCCTTGATCGCAGCCCGCTGCCGCGCCCCCCAGCGCCAACACGCCGCAGAGAATCAGCTCTCGGCGTACATTTGCAATTGTTCGCGAACGATTGGCTCGGTAACGCCCGTCTGAATGTTTTCCTTCAGGCAGTCGGCCAGCGTGATGAGAAGGTCGTCGATACCCTTCTCCTCGATGATCTTCGATAGGAGTTGGCGAGCTTCGCGGCTCTCGTCTTCCCGGAGAAACCCGCGCACGGATTCCAGCGAGATATCCCCCTGAAAATCCAAGTACATATTGTCGATGAGGTACCGGATCAGCTCCTTCACGAAACTCCTCCTTGGGGGACCCGCTGTGTGACGAGGCTGAGCTATAGCCCCCTGCCGAACCCTGGTGCAAGGAGTTTGCAGAGTTTTTCGCGGGGCGGAGATCGGCCGTGAGACCCATCGCGCCTACCTGCAGTCGGAGATTTGGGTCGAGTCGACGTCGTGGCAAGTGAGGCAGGGGCGGTTGTTTTTGCGGAACTGCGTACCGCAATCCGACTTGAACGAGGGAGGATGCGGGTTCACGCCGAGGCCGCCCCGCCCGCTGGCAGCGTGGCACATCGCGCAGTCGCGTTCGGTGTGGCAGCTCACGCAGGCGTTGAGGTTGCGCTGGGCTTCCCATGCGTGGTGGCCCGGGCCGCGCGAGGCGCTCGCGAGGCCTTCGATCCATCCGGGAGGATGGAACTTGTGACCCTGAACGTTGGGACCGCTCATGGTCACCCCCGCGCGTTGATGGCAGCCGAGGCAGAAGCTCTGTTCCTGGTGGCAGCTCGTGCACTTGGGGTTGTCTTGCCGTGCAGCGATGGGGTGCATCGAAATCCAGTCGTTCGGGTGAACCGAACGAGGGCGAATCTTGCCGTCGTGGCAGTCGGTGCAGAAGCGCTCGGTGTGACAATTGGCGCAGAGCGCGCTGTTGTCGGCGGCGACGCGCTTGTGACGCTCGAGGAAATCAGGCGTGTGCTGCGCGTTGGAGAGCCACCGCGGGGGCTTGAGTTCGCCCGTCGCGAACATCGACTTCATCCGCCCGTCGGTCTCGGTCACGTGGCAAACGTTGCAGTCGCTCTTGGCGCCGCCCTTGGCGGGGCCCGACATGTTGTGGCAGCCGAAGCATCCCTTCATGCGCGGGAGTTGATCGCGCGTCGCCAGCTCGAGCTCGTCGATCGAACCGTGGCACTGGCTGCAGTTGATGTTCTTGTCGAGGTGCGCTTTGTGATTGAAGCGCATGTTGGGCTTGGGGATATCGACCATCGCCACTTGGTTGGGCGAGGAAGCGCGGTAGCCGAGGTGGCAGAACGCGCACTGTCCCATGTCTTCGCTGCCCGGCTTGACGGCCTTCTTGTCGGAGTGGTCGGTGTCGTGGCACGCGTCGCAGGTGGTGCCCGGTGGCAGGAGGCCGTCGTCGGCGCTCTTGCTCGTCTTCGCCTTCGAGTGGCAGCTCTCGCATTTGGCCCCCACCTCTTTCACGTGCTTCTTGTGGTTGAAGCGGATGGTCAGCTTCTGCGGCGGGAAGACGACCGAGCTCGGTCCGTTGTCCGGGTCGTTCGCGCCGGGGGGCAGCCATTTCACGGGCACCGCCTTGTCGTTGGCGAGCGGGTGCATGCCGCTCGCCTCCGCCTTGGATGCCGTCACCGCTTCGGCGGGACGAAGAGCGCCCGCGAGCGCGGCCACCATGCAAGCAACGATCAACACACGCGCGTTCATTTCGTCACCGTGAGGTTCAAGACGGCCAAGATTCTGAATCGCTGGCCCACGATGCGGTTCATGTCGTGCTCCCACTCGATGAGTGCTTGCGCGACCGGACTCGGGCGAAACCCGCCCCCGATCACGTAGCCGAAAGACGTAGCGTCGCGGTCAGGGCGCAGGCCGTCGGACCAGTCGAAGAGCGAGACCCTCGCCAGCGCCGTGAAGCGACCGCCTTGAAACCAGCGCTCGCCGTAGATGTCGCCGCCCTTGC
>DATEMX010000722.1:0-12669 GCA_035275365.1 Polyangiaceae bacterium
GGGGAGCTAGCGGAGGCGGCGTCATCTACACGCCTCCTTACGGCTATCCGCTCCCCGGCGCGAACACGAGCTCGCACTTGCCGTCGAGCTCGCAGCCGAGCGCCGACACCAGCCGCTCGTCGGACTATTTCGATTTCGCCGGCAAGAACGAGAACGCGGGCGCGATGAGAGGTCCGCCGAACGCCTCGTTCACCCTCGATGACAAGCACATCGAAACCGCCGAGTTGGCTCCGCCGGTGCACGTCGTGCAGCGCGGCGACACTCTTTGGGAGATCTGCGATCGCTACTACCGTAGCCCGTGGGAATGGCCTCGCATCTGGAGCTACAACCCCGAGCTGCAAAATCCGCATTGGATCTACCCGGGCGACCAAATCAGGATGCAGCCGAGCGTCACCCCCGAGCAGGCAGCCGCGGCAGCCGTCAAGCCGCCGGCGCTCACGCGCTTCGTCGGGCGGCAAGTTCGTGTTCCTCCGAGCACGATCTTCCTGCGCGAGCAGGGCTACCTCGAAGACGACGTGAACGATATTTGGGGCGAGGTAGGCGGCAGCCCCGAAGACCAGCTCCTATTGAGCCAAGGCGACAACGCCTACCTCGACATCACCCCCGGCCACGACGTCCGCGTGGGTCAAGAGCTCACCATCTTCAATCCACTGCAGGCCAATCTGCGCGGCGACGCCAAAGGCACGCTCGTGGCCATCGTCGGCACTGCGCGCGTCGACAAATGGGACCCGGAGACACGCGTGGCGCGCGCGCGGCTCACCGAGTCGCTCAACATCATCGAGCGCGGCGCTAAAGTCGGGCCCATCGGCCGTCGGTTCGAGGTCGTTGCTCCTGTGAAAAACGAGGTCGAGCTCTGGGCGCACGTGGCCGCGTCGCTCTACCCGCACGTGCTCTACGGCCAAAACCAAGTAGTCTTCATCGACAAAGGGCAAAAAGACGGTCTCGCTGCCGGCAATCGCCTCTTCGTGGTGACGCGCGGCGACGAATACCGAAAGACCCTCCCCGGTTCGAGCTTCTTGGCGACCGCCAAGGTTCACTACGAAAATGAGAAGCCTGCAGTCATCGAGACGAAGGGAGCGCTCGGCCATGGCGACGACTCGAAATACCCGGAGGAGGTCGTGGGAGAGCTCCGCGTGATGAACGTTCGCGACCACTCCGCTGCGTGCCTCGTCGTCGGCGCAGAGCGCGAGATCGAACCTGGCCAGCGGGTCGTCGCCCGCAGGGGTTACTGAGCTCCGGCGACTCGCGATCAGTCGTAGCGCTCGGAGTGAACGCGCTCGCGCGGCAGCCCGAGCTCCTTGCGAACGAGCTGCCGAACTGCGCTCACCATCCGCTCGAGCCCACAAACGTAGACGTGCGCTTCTCCCTCGTGCTCGCGCGCGAGCTCGGCGAGCAAATCGGGGATGTGCGTCTGCACGTAGCCTCGCCGCCCCGTCCACTCCTCCGCGCCTTGCGACAGCGTAAAGAACACGCGTACGTTGGGCGTGGAGCGAGCGAGCGCTTCGAACTCGCTCCTGTACAGCAAATCGGCGGCGCGGCGCACGCCGAAGAGGAGCCAGAGCGGCGCTTTCGCTTCCGAGCTCGCGGCCGCCTGCATCATCGAGCGCAGCGGCGTCACTCCCGTGCCCGTCCCTACGAAGAGCGCCGGCGCAGGATCGGACGGCGTTCGCGTGAAAAATCCCTGCGGCCCGATCGCTCGGAGACGCGCCCCCGCGTCGAGGCCCGCCAAATAGCCGGAGCCAGGCCCGCCCGCGACCTCGGTTACGGCGATCTCGAATCGAGGGGACTTACCGGGCGGCGAGGCGATCGAATACGCGCGACGGATCTCACCCGCGGCCGTCGGCAAGACCAGGTTCACCCACTGACCGGGCTCGTGCGCGAAGGGATGCCCGTCGACGCGCGAGAAGACGAACCCTTTGACGCTCGGGGCGAGCATCTCGGTGTGGGCGATCTCGACGTCGAAAGTCTCGGGCGGCATTTCGCTAGCCAGTTTGCGACGAGGCGGGCCGGAGTTCCAGCGCTTCGATCTTGTAGGCGTATCCGATCTTCACGCGCGACAGATTCCGGAACGTGTGGTGCATACGCAAGAGGGCGTCGCAGAGCTCGCTGCCAGGCATGCCGCGCGCCCGGCCGGCGCGGAGGATCTCTTCGATGAGCGGCGTCGCGTCGGGCGGGTGAAAGACGATGCCCGGCAAGATCGCGCATCCGTCGGACGCCGCGACGATACGCGCGTCGAAAAGGGGCGCTTCGCCTGTGGGCGACGGCACTTCACGTCCGATGTCGTCGCGCGCGAGCAGCACGAACTCCGCTCCCGAGAGGAGATCGCAGGCGATGCTCCTCTCGCCCGCGAGGGTCATACGAAACACCGAGCGATGCGCTCGCGACAGAACGCGCGCCAGCGCCCGCTCACCGGGGTCCTCGAGTCCGCCGGCCAGCTCGGCGGCGAGCCCTCCCGTCGTAAGGGCGTCGTCCCACGCGGCACGGAGGCGATCTTCCGGCTCGAGAGGTCCCCCCCGGGTGCTCGATGACGTCCTTTTCAAGAAGGCGTCGCGCAACGCACCCGCCCGCGCTTGTGTGGGGGGGCGGAAGGCGCGGGCCAAGAGCTCGTCATAGACAGCGGATAGGGCGGGAGTCACGCTGGTTACCGGAGCCGGTCGGCATGGTACACTCTCCGGGCCCATGGGTAAAAACCGCGTTTTCTTCCCCCAAGCGGCGCTCGATCTCTGGATCAGCGAAGGCAAGGTCGACCTCGCCGGTGACGAGCTCACCATCAAGGCCGAGGCGCGCCGCTACCGCATCCTCGAAGCGGCGCGCATCGTCGTCGAGTGCACGGGGCTGCCCGACGCGAACGAGCTGGTGGGGCGGGTAAAGACGCTTCGCTACTTGACCGAGCTCGGCGCCGAGCTACTGGAGACATCCATGGTTCTCGGTGAAAACGCTTACGACGTCGTTCCCGGGTGGCTCGGCGCCCCCATGGGCAGCTTCGACGAGCACATCGCTGGTCCCGCGCGCGCCGAAGCGCGTCTGCGTCACGACGCCGAGCCCCGCGCCGTCCCCGCCAGCGACGAAGACCTCTTGGCGAGGTTTCTCCTCGAAAGCATCTGATCATGCTGGCTGAGCTGGCCTTCTTCGCGACGGTCGCCGCCTATGCGGCAGCGAGCGGTCTCTTCTTCACCTACCTCGCGCGTCCAGACGGCTCGCCCCGCGCGGCGAAGGCGGCGCCGCGCGTTCTCGCGTACGCCACGATCCTCCACGCCGGCTACGTCTATTTGGCCAGCATCCTGGCCAACGTCTGCCCCGTCAAATCGATTCATTTCGTCGCGTCGATCGCGGCGCTCCTCGCGTCGGCGCTCTATCTCGTGCTCCGCCGCCGCTTCAGCATCGACGCGGTCGGCGCCTTCGTCGCGCCTGTCGCCCTCACCTTCGTGCTCGGCGCGAGGTTCGTGGGCCGACCCGATCAACCGGTGGGCGGGGGGTTCCTCGCTCTGCACGTCACCGTCAACGTGCTGGGAGACGCGCTCTTTCTCCTGGCGAGCGGCGCCGCGGTGCTCTACCTCGTCGAAGAGAGGCGCCTCAAGCAAAAGCGCGCGGCGAGCGTCTTCGGGAGGTTGCCGCCGCTCGACGCGCTCGATCGCGTCGAGCACCGCCTCCTCCTCATGGGCTTTCCGCTCCTCACGCTCGGAATCGTCACCGGCGCCGCGTGGGCGCATCGCATCGAGAACGGCTCCGCCGCCGAGGGCGCGCGAGCGCTCTTTGCCTTCGGCACGTGGATCGTCTTCGCCTCGGTGCTCGTCATGCGCGCGGCGCTCGGATGGCGTGGCCGGCGGGCCGCCTACGGCACCATCGCCGGCTTCATTTTCGCCGTGGCCGTCTTGGTGGTCTATCTGGTTCGCGGAGCTTCTGGAGGCTCCACTTGATCGTCGTCGTCGGGCTCTCGCACCGCGAGGCGCCCCTCCATGTCCGTGAACGACTCGCCGTCGACGGTGAGGCCGTCGAAGCGCTGCTGCGCGAGCTCGTCGCGTCGTCCGAGGTGAGCGAAGCGCTCTGCATCTCGACCTGCAACCGCATCGAAGTCTACGCCGCGTCGAACAGCAAGACGCAAGCGGACACGGCGAAGGCAGCGCGGCGCGTCGAAAAAGCGCTCGACGATCTCGCGCGAAAGAACGGCGCGAGCGGCGTCGTCCCCTACCTCAAGACCTACGTCGAAGGCGAAGCGGTGCGGCACATTTTCCGCGTGGCGTCGTCGCTCGATTCGCTCGTGGTCGGCGAACCCCAAATTTTGGGGCAGGTGAAGTCCGCCTACGAGACCGCGAAGACGGTGGGGAGCGTTGGGCAGTTCTTGGAGCGCGCCATGAGCCGGGCTCTCCACGTCGCCAAGCGCGTGCGGACGGAGACCGCCATCGGCGAAGGACAAGTCTCGATCGCCAGCGTGGCCGTCGATTTGGCGCGCCAGATATTCGGCGATCTCGCGGGGCGTTCGGCGCTCTTGCTCGGCGCCGGCGAAATGGCCGAAGGCGCGGCCAAGCTCCTGGTCAAGGCCGGAGCCAAGCTCGAGGTCGTCAATCGCAGCCCCGAGCGCGCGGCCATTCTGGCCCGCGAGTACGACGGCGTCGCCCGGGCGTGGGAAGAGCTCGAGAGCGCGCTCGTCTCCGCCGACGTCGTCGTCGCCAGCACCGCGGCCAAACACTTCGTCCTCACGCGAGCCATGACGGCAAAGGCCATGAAGGCCCGCCGCGGGCGGAGCCTCTTTTTCATCGACATCGCCGTCCCGCGCGACGTCGAGCCCCAGGTCAACGAGCTCGACAACGTCTACGTCTACGACATCGACAACCTGTCCAACGTCGTCGCCGATTCGATGCGTGGCCGCAAGGCGGAGGCCGATCGCGCCGAGTCGCTCGTCGAGCACGAGGCCAACAACTTCGAGGGCTGGGCCGAGTCGCGCGGAGCGGCCGGCACCATCGCGGCGCTCCGAACCAAGGTGCGCTCGTCGCTCGTCGGTGAGCTGGAGAAGAGCCTCGCCGGTCGCCTCAGACACCTGGGAGACGCCGACAAGAAGGCGATGAACGCGATGATCGAGGCCGCCGTAAACAAGTTGCTCCACGTCCCCATCAGCCGCATCAAGGCCAGCGCCGGCGAGCCGAACGGTGAACGCCTCGTCGAGGCCATCCGTCAGTTGTTCGATCTCTCCGAGTTTCCGAGCGAGGTCGAGGCCGCCGGCGACGCGAGCTCCGAGCCCGCCGAGGCCTCCTCGGTGCCCACCCTGGCGCAACGCGAAACGGCGCGCCGATGAGCGTTCGCACGTTGATCATGGCGACGCGTCGCTCGCCGCTCGCCTTGGCGCAATCTCGCGCTTTCGCGCGCGAGGTCGAAGCGCGCTCGCCCGAAGTGAAAGTGAGCGAGCTCCTGGTGGTGACGACGGGCGACAAGATCACCGACGTGCCGCTCGCCAACGTCGGCGGTAAGGGTCTCTTCACCAAAGAAATCGAAGAGGCGCTCGAGCGCGGCGAGGCGCACTTCGCCGTCCATTCGTTCAAAGACGTGCCCGCCGAGCTGTCGCCGAAGTTCGAGATCGGCTGCGTGCCGCGGCGCGCCGATGCCCGCGACGTCATCGTGACTCGCTCGGGCGCGCCCTTCGCCGATCTACCGAAGGGGGCACGGGTGGGAACGTCGAGCTTGCGCCGCGCGCTTCAGCTCTCGATGGCGCGCCCCGACCTCGTGACACTGCCGGTCCGGGGCAACGTCGACACGCGCCTGCGCAAGCTCGAAGGCACCGAATACGACGCCGTCGTCCTCGCTCGGGCGGGCCTCGAGCGTCTCGGACTCGAAGCGCGCATCACCGAGACGCTCGCTCCCGAGCTGGTCATCCCGGCGCCCGGACAGGGCGCCCTGGCCATCGAATGCCGCGCCGGCGACGGCGCCACGCGCGGGCTCTTGGCGCCGCTCTCCGACCCGGAGACGGAGATCGCCGTAGCGTGCGAGCGCGGGGCGATGAAAACGGTGGGGGGCAACTGCAACGTTCCCTTTGGTGCCTACGCCGTTCGCCTGGGCACCGACATCTGGGTTCGCGTCTTTTTGGCAGAGGCCGACGGCTCTCGGGCAAGGCGCGCCGAGCGCGTAGCGCCCTGGCCCGATACGGCCGAGAATGCCGCTCGAATCGGCCGCGAGGCTGGGGGCGAACTCCTGCAAACATGAGATAACCGGCCGGATGCCTTCTGGCTACATCGCCGTCGTTCTTCACGCGCACCTTCCGTTCGTTCGCCATCCCGAGCACGAGCGCGCCATGGAAGAACGTTGGCTCTTCGAAGCCTTGGCCGAGTGCTATTTGCCGCTGCTCGGCGCGTTCCATCGACTGAAGCACGGCGGGGTGCCGTTCGCGCTGACGATGTCGCTCACGCCGCCTCTCGCGGCGATGTTGAACGACGAGCTCCTGCGGCGTCGCTTCGGCCAATACCTCGCTCGCGTCGAGCGGCTGGCGGCGCGCGAAACGGAGCGCTTGCTCGGCGACCTTCGCTTTCGACCCATCGCGCATTTCTACGTGGAGCACCTGCACGAGGTGCGGCGCACGTGGGAGCGCATCGGTGGCGACGTCGTCGGCGCGCTCGTGGCCCACGCCGACGCCCACGAGATCGATCTCATCGCGTGCAGCGCCACGCATGCCTTTTTGCCCGGTCTCTTGCCGACGCGCCGCGGCCTCTCTGCGCAGCTCCGCGTGGGAATGCGCGCGTTCGAGCGGCAAACGGGCCGTCGTCCCGCGGGGATTTGGCTCCCCGAATGCGCGTATGCACCCGAGTTCGACGCCGACATCGCCAGCGCGGGGTTTCGCTACACGATCGTCGATTCGCACGGCGTTGCGTTCGCGCGCCCGCGCCCACCCTTCAGGCACTACGCTCCCATCGCCTCGCCCAGCGGCGTTGCGTTCTTCGGTCGCGATCCCGAGTCGAGCAAGCAGGTTTGGTCGCGCGCCTCCGGATACCCGGGCGACGCGTACTATCGCGACTTCTATCGCGACGTCGGTTACGACCTGTCACCCGAGTACTTGGGCGACGAGGTGGGACCCTTCGGCGCACGCACGATGACAGGGCTCAAGTACTATCGCATCACGGGGCCCACCGAAGACAAGGCTCCGTACCAACCGGGCGTGGCGCTCGAACGAGCCGCGGTTCACGCCGACGATTTTCTAGCGAAGCGCCTCGCACAAGTCGGGAACGTTTCGAATACGCTTCCAACTCCCCCCATCATCGTCGCGCCGTACGACGCCGAACTCTTCGGACATTGGTGGTTCGAAGGGCCGGCCTTTCTCGAGAGCTTTTTTCGCAAGCTGCACAAGGCGCGCGTGCGTGGTGAACGCTCGCTCGAGGCCGTCACGCTGCGTAGCTACCTCGAGCGTCATCCCGTCATGGTCCAAGCAACGCCGTCCGCGTCGTCGTGGGGTGCGGGGGGCTACGGCGACGTCTGGATCGGTCCCGAGTCGTCGCAGCTCTGGCGCCACGTGCATCATGCAGGCCGTTACGTTGCGTGGCTCCTCGATCGTCACCGCTCCGTCGGTGGTCCGCAGGGACGCGCGCTCGACCTTGCCATCGGGCAGCTATTTTTGCTCCAGTCGAGCGACTGGGCCTTCATTCTCACGGCGCGAACGGTCGCTCCCTACGCATGGGCCCGCGTTCGTTCGCACGTCCACCGCCTTCGTCACCTCGGCCACCTCGTAGGTAAGGACACCTGGGAAGCGCAGGATTTCGTCTTCGTCGACGACCTGGCGTCGCGCGACAATTTTCTCGCCGACGCCCCGAGCGAGATGCTCCGCTCGGCATTCGACTGAAGTTTCACGGCCTACGGGTGACGTTTCGGAGGTGACCGCCCGTTTGTTCAGGCGCGCCGGTGGGGTCCGAGATGAGCAGTTCGGCGCTGGCCCTTGCGACCGCTCGGGCGTATACACAGGGCCCAAAGCTTCGGAGAGATGATACGGATGTCGATCAGCCTCGTCATGCCCAGCTTGGGCGAAAGCGTCATCGAAGGAACCGTCACCAAGTGGCTCGTGCGCGAGGGCGACGCCGTCCTGCGCGAGCAAGCCGTCGTCTCGGTGGCGACCGACAAGGCCGACAGCGACGTGCCCGCCATGCAAGACGGGAAGATCGTGAAGATCCTCGCGCCCGAAGGGGCCACCGTCAAAGTGGGCGAGCCGCTCTGCGAAATGGAAACGGGAGCGCTCGCGACGGGTCCCGGTCCGGCCAAGGCTGCGTCGCCGGCCGAATCGCCGAAGGCAAAGTCACTGCCGCCGCCCGCGCCGAGCGCTCCCCCAGCGTCCACCGCCGACAACGGCAGCGGGCTTGGTCGTTCGTCGCCCGTCGTTCGCAAGCTGGCCTTGGAGCGCGGCGTCGATCTCGACAATGTCGAAGGTTCCGGCACGCGCGGCCGCGTCACCCGTGAAGACGTCATCAAGGCCGCAGGGCCCCAGGCGGCCGGCGAGTTGCCGAAGGGCGCTCCTGCCATCGCACCGCCCCCGTTCGCGGCCGCCACGAACGCCCCAGCCCACGAGCTCGCCGATCTGCTGAGCGGAGGCGTGAAATTCCCCGTTCCCAACGTCGGATACGGCGCCTACAAAGCCCCGCCCTATCGGCCGAAGGAAGGCGATCAGGTCATTCCCTTCAGTCGGCGCCGCCGCCTCACGGCCGACCACATGACCTATTCGAAGCTCACGGCGCCGCACGTCGTCACCGTGGCCGAGGTCGACCTCTACAAGACGACGAGGCTTCGCGAGGCCAACAAAGATCGCTACAAGCGCGAGGGCGCGCCGCTCACGGTGCTCTCGTTCGTGTGCGCCGCCGCCGTGCGCGCGCTGCGCGAATTCCCCGCGTTGAACGCGCGCGTCCTCGACGACTCGTACGTCGTCTTGAAAGACGTGAACCTCGGCGTCGCCGTCGACGCACCCGATGGTCTCGTCGTGCCCAACATCAAGCGCGCCGACGAGCTGTCGTTGCGCGGCCTCGCCAAGTCGATCGACGACGTGGCCGCTCGAGCCAAGGGCGGAAAGATCACCGCCGACGATCTGGCTGGCTGCTCGTTTTCGGTGTCGAACCCCGGCCTACGAGGAAACCTCTTCGGCGGCGCCATCATCGCGCAGCCGAACGCGGCCATCTTGCGCATGGGCGAGATCCAAAAGCGCGTCGTGGTCGTCGAGGTCGAGGGCCAAGACACGATGGCCATTCATCCCGTCATGTACCTGGCACTTTCGTACGATCATCGCATCATCGACGGCGTGCTAGGCAACTCGTTCCTCTTCCGCGTTACCGAAATTCTCGAAAAAGGCGAGTTCGAAATCTAGCCCCCACGACGCGCTGATGTCTCTCGCTCAGAAAAAATGCACGGCCTGCACCAGCGAAACGCCAAAGCTAACGGCGGGTGAAATCGGTCTATTGTTGCCCGAGCTCGGCGACTGGCGCGTCGCCTCCGGCAAGCTCGAGAAGACCTTCGTCTTCAAAGACTTCGTGACCGCGATCGAGTTCCTGAATCGAGTCGCAGAGGTGGCGGAAGGCGAGCAGCACCATCCGGACTTTTCGGTCCACTACAACCGCGTCGAGTTCACGATCTTCACTCACGCCGTCGGTGGCTTGTCGGAAAACGACTTCATCCTGGCGGCCAAGATCAACGCGCTGGTTTGACGTCGCGTCCTTCGCCAACCGACAGCGAGCTCGCGGCCCTGGCGAAGAAGTATTCGATCTTGGCAAGGCTTCGTCGCGAGCACGCGGCAGAGGGAGCGATCGCTCCGAGGCGAGCGCTGAAAGACCTCGCGCGCGAGTTCCCCGGAGCCCTGCGCGAGCTCGACACGACGACCCTCGAGGAGATCGATCGCCGCGAAAAAACGCTGACCGGCGCGGCAGCGGGCGGCCCTTGCGAGGCGTGGATGGCGTGGATGGTTCGTTACCACGCCACCATGCGAGCCGCGCTCTTTCTCAAGGCGCGGCTCGGGCGCACGGCGGTCATGTCCGTCGAGGCCGACCAAGAGCTCGCCCGCAGAGCCGGAGAAGCGTCGGGCGTTCTCGTCGACCTGGCCTTCTTGCGCGCCGTCCGAGAGCCGCCGGGGGGTCGACTCAATGTGGTCGTCTTCGATCGTCTCGGAGCCGAATTCGGAGTCGAACCCGACGCGGTGTGGCGCGCGCTCTTTCCATCGCGCCGCCCCGCAAGGTGGCTCGATCTTCGCCCGCGCCGGCCACGCTGACTGTAGGGGTTGTAGGGGGTGACCTCAGCCGTCCAAGCTCAGATCAGAGCGCGATGCTGGCGCCGCGCATGGCGGCGTCGAGCGCGTGGGGCTCGAAGCCGACCAAAATCTTTCCCTTCACGTCGATCACCGGGATCGAGCCGCCGTGAATGCCTGCGCGGGCGAGCTTGCTTCGCATCTCTCTCTCGGCGGCTGGATCTTGCTCGATGTCTTTCTCTACCGCCGGGACGCGCCGTCGCTTCAAATAGGCCATCGCCTCGTGACAAGCGCCGCACCAGGATGCGCCATAGACAATGACGGTGAACGAAGAAGAAGGCGCTTTGGGCGCCGCTCCCGCTTGCGGGTTGGCCTCGCCTTCGCCGTGAGTCTCGCCCGGTGACCCCGGGACACCTTCTTCCGCGGGCGGCGCGTTCTTCGCAGCGAAGTCGAGTCGCCGCTTCGCGATCATCGTCTCCCACTCGTCGCGGGTCTGCGTGGCGATTGGGTACGCGCCGTCGGGATTTTTCGTGGTGAGGTTGGCCACGTAGAAGAGGTCGCGCGTTCCCTCTTCGCTCGTCGCAATCTCAACGCGGACCTGGTCGCGACCCTCGGTGGGAACGTCGGCGACCTTGCTCACCATGTGCGCCGAACCACGCCCGTCGACCCACGTGAGGCTCAAATCGGGCGTTTCGTCGTTCAACACCAAGGGGGGCAGCGCCTTTTCGCGTGCTCGATTTTCCACGGCCATGCCGTCGGGCGAGCGCCGCTTGCAGGCGAGCAACGTGCACGGCGCCGCCGACACCAGCAAAAGAGCGACCCACCGCCCTCTACGCGAGGTCATGCGCGCTCTCCGTTGTCGCGTGCCACTTCTTCCCCGAGGGACGTCCATTCGGAAATCATCGACTCGATCCGCTTCGTCAAAGCTTGCTCCTCGCGAGCCAAGTTCGCAATCTTCTCCCAATTGCCGCCGGGGTCTTCCTTGAGCTGTTCTCGCAGCGTGGCCACCTTGCTCTCGGCGCCGGAGATGAGGTCTTCGAGTTCAGCGACGCGTTTTTTCCGGCGCTCTATGGCCCGCGCCCCGGCCTTCTCTTGCTCGAAGCTCGCCCGCCGGTCCGTGCGGGACCCGGCCGCCTTCGCCTCGGGCTCTTTGCCTTGACGCTTGCCGGCGCTCGGCTCGGCCGGCGAAGCTTCGCCGGCTCGCTTTCTCTGCGTCGCGTCGACGAAGTCGGCAAAACCCCCGGGATAGATGTCGCAACGCCCCTCGCGCACGGAGATGGTCCGCGTCGTGACGTTCTCCAAGAAACGGCGATCGTGAGAGACCAGGATCACCGTTCCCTCGAACGAGGCGAGCGCTTCCTCGAGGATCTCCGCTGCGGGTATGTCGAGGTGATTGGTGGGCTCGTCGAGGAAGAGCAAATTGCGCGGCTCGAGCAAGAGCTTCGCCAGGCAGAGCCGTGACCGCTCGCCGCCCGAATACCCCGATACGCGTCGCAGCGTGTCGTCGGCGTAGAATCGGAAGCGCGCGAGGTATTGCCGCGCACCGTCGACGTTGAGATCGCCGCGGATGCTCCGGATCTCCTCGACCGCGGTTCGCGAAGGGTCGAGCGCGCCCAGGTGCTGATCGAAATATCCCTCGGCGAGATTGGTCCCTCGTCGAACATGGCCAAGGTCGCCGGCAGCGCCGTGCCCCGCGAGGAGGCGCAGCATCGTGGTCTTCCCCGCGCCGTTCGGTCCGACGATGCCAATGCGATCGCCGCGGCGCACGAGCACGTCGACGCCCTCGAACAACTGCCGGCCGCCACGCGCGGCGGCGAGCCCTTTGGCGTCGAGCACGATGTCGCCCGTGCGCGGCGCGGGTGAAAATCGGAAGCGAACTTTCTCCGCAACGGCCCACACGTCCTCCGGGCGGTCGAGCTTGTCGAGCTTGTCGAGCATCTTGCGGCGGCTCTGTGCTTGTTTGGTCTTTTGCCCGGCGATGTTCTTGCGAATGAAGTCTTCGGTCTTGTCGACGAAGGCCTGTTGGCGCTCTGCAAGTTCGCGTTCGCGCGCGAGGTCGGTTTCGCGGGCGACGGCGTATTCGGAATACGAGAGCGGATAGACGCGAAAGCTCGAGCGCCCGAGCTCCATCGTGGAGCGTGTAACGGTGTCGAGGAAGGCTCGATCGTGCGACACCACCACGACCGCGCCGCGATAGGAGACGAGATGCCCCTCGAGCCAAGCAATGGTGTCGAGGTCGAGGTGATTGGTGGGCTCGTCGAGCATCAAAAGATCGGGCTCTTGCGCCAACACCACTCCGAGGTGAAGCCGCCCCCGCTCGCCGCCGGAGAGGCTCGCGACCTTGCGCGGCATGTCGTTGGCCGAAAAGCCGAGCTTTCCAGCAATGATTTCGACCTTGCGCTCGAGCTCGTCGCCGTGGGCCAAGTGATACTCGTCGGTCGCGCGCGCGAGCCGGTCGAGATCTTCTTTGGTGCCGCTCG
>DATEMX010000723.1:0-2066 GCA_035275365.1 Polyangiaceae bacterium
AATCGCTTCAAGGCGATTCAAGAGAAGCACGGGCCGGCCGCGGTCGCGTGGCTCGGAACGGGCCAGATGGTGACCGAGGAGCTCGCGTTCTTAGGGGCCCTCGGCAAGTTCGGCATGCGCATGGTGCATGGCGACGGCAACACCCGGCAGTGCATGGCTACCTCCGCCGTGGCCTACAAGCAGGCGTTCGGGTTCGACGCACCACCCTTCACCTACCAAGACTTCGAGGAGTCCGACGTCATCGTGCTGGTGGGGTCGAACCTCTGCATCGCGCACCCGATCATGTGGGAGCGGGTCTGCCGCAACCCGAATCGGCCCGCCATCGTGGTCATCGATCCGCGTCGCACGGAGACGGCGATGGCAGCCACGCATCACTACGCCGTCCAGCCCAAGTCCGATCTGGCGCTGCTCTACGCCGTCGCCAACGTCCTCATCGAGCGCGGGTGGATCGACCGAAGTTACATCGACGCCCACACCGCCGATTTCGACCTGTTCGCCGCGCACGTCGCCCAATACGGCATCGAAAACGTCGCCGCGCGCTCGGGCATCTCCGCGGAGCGCATCGTGGAACTGGCCGAGCTCATCCACCGCGGTAAACGCGTGAGCTTGTGGTGGACTATGGGGGTCAATCAGAGTCACGAGGGCGTGCGCACCGCGCAAGCCATCATCGCCATCGCCCTCATGACGGGCAACATCGGGCGGCCCGGCACCGGCGCCAACTCCATCACGGGCCAATGCAACGCGATGGGGTCGCGCATCTTCAGCAACACCACGAATCTCTTCGGCGGGCGCGACTTTACGAACGCCGAGCACCGCTCCGAAGTGGCGAGCGTGCTGGGCATCGACCATGAGCTCGTGCCGTCACAGACGAGCATGGCGTACGATCAGATCATCGAGGGCATCGTGTCGGGCAAAATTCGCGGGCTCTGGGTGCTCGCCACCAACCCCGCGCACTCGTGGATCAACCAGGCCCACCTCGTCGACGACGTCATCGGGCGACTCGACTGCCTCGTCGTTCAGGACATGTACCACGACACCGACACCGCCAAGCTGGCCGACATCGTGCTACCGGCCGCCGGCTGGGGCGAGAAAGAAGGCACCTTCATCAACTCCGAGCGCCGTATCGGCGTCGTGAAGAAGGTTTCGCGCGCCCCCGGCCAAGCGCTCGCCGACTTTCACATCTTTCAGCTCGTCGCCGAGGCGTGGGGCTGCGCGGATTTGTTCCGCGAATGGACGAGCCCCGAAGCGGTCTTCCAGATCCTGAAGCGCCTCAGCCGCGGCAGGCCCTGCGACTTCAGCGGGGTCGAAGACTACGCCTCCGTCGATCGCGCCGGCGGCATCCAGTGGCCAGTCCCCGAGGGGACCGCCTCCTTGGCCCAAGAGCGGCGCCTCTTCGAGGACGGTCGCTTCTACACGCCAGACGGCCGGGCGAAGTTCCTTTTCTCCCCACCGCAACCGCTGCCCGAGGCGACGTCGGCGAAATTTCCTCTTCTGCTCCTCACGGGCAGAGGCAGCTCGAGCCAATGGCACACGCAGACGCGCACCAAGCGCTCCGAAGTGCTCGCCAAACTCGCGCCGAGCGAGCTTTACGTCGAGCTATCGCCCGTCGACGCCGGCAACCTGGGCATTCGCCCCGACGAAACGGTGCGCGTCGCCTCCGCGCGTGCAGCCATCTCCGCGCGCGCTTTCATCACCAACACCGTGCGCCCCGGTCACGTCTTCATGCCGATGCACTATGAGACGCTGAACCGCCTCACCTTTCCGGCGTTCGATCCGCACTCGCGACAACCTGCCTACAAGGCGTGCGCCGTGAAGGTGAGCAAGATCGACGCGGTGTAGCGCTCGACCAGTGCCTGCCGCCAGAAATAGGGGGCGGCCTATTTCTGGCGGCACCGCGCTCCGCGCGGCGCAGCTTCGCTGCGGGCACTAGTACCGCGCGGCGAAAATTTGGCCGAAGTTTTGGAGATGGTGTAGCGGGGACATCATGATCGATCCGGAACCGTGGGTGTCGCGACGGCACCCGGGCCCCCGGGCGAAACCGCTTCCGCTCACGCGCGAGCAGCGTG
>DATEMX010000724.1:0-16884 GCA_035275365.1 Polyangiaceae bacterium
TTTTTCCAATACTTCGAGCGGTACCTGGCTTCGGATCTGCCCGAGCTGGTCGCGGACGTCGCCGGGGGCTTCTTCCCCGTGGTCAAGGTACGGGGCCCCGTCGCGATCATCGCCCTCTCGTCGGCCGTCGCTCGGCTCCCCTTCGTCGCCGCCGGCAAGCTCGGGAGGCAGCAGCTCGCTCAACTCGAACGCGTGCTTTCTGCACCGTCGGTGCGCGACAAGACCCCCATTTTCTTGATGCATCACCCGGTCATCAATCCAGAGGACTCGCTCGAGCGCCGCCTCCAAGGCCTCGACGACGCCGACGATTTGGCTCGCCTCTGGGCGACGCTTCCGCGCGGCCTCGTGCTCCATGGTCACCAGCATCGCCGCATCCACCGAACGCTCGCCACCCCCGCCGGCCACCTCGACGTCGTCGGTGCCACCAGCGCATCGCTCGTGTCCGACGACAGAGCTCGCATGGCGGGCTACAATCTCTACGACATCGCTGACGACGGCCGCATCACGAGCCTCTCGGCCGTTCGCTACGATCCCGCGACGCGGACCTTCTCGCCTTGCGAAGTGCCTCGAGGCTAGAGCACAAAACGCGAACGCCCGGGGGTAACCCGGGCGTTCGGCGATTGGCGATGCCGTGGACCTAACCCGTGGCTTCCATCCCCGAAGTGAGACGGTTCACGTTGGTAGCCTGCAGCCCCTTTGGACCCTCTTTGATCTCGAACTCGACGGTCTCGTCCTCGAACAAGCGTCGGCGACCCTCCCCATTGATCTGCGAGTAGTGCACGAAAACGTCGGGGCCATTGTCTTGTTTGATGAACCCCCAACCCTTTTCATCATTGAACCACTTCACTTTACCCACCGCCATTGGCTCCTCCACTTCAAGCGCGTGCCCAAAACGAGCTCGCAACGCGCCCGTCCTCCTCCGCAGCAACCAACAACCCCGCTTCGTAGACCGAGCGCCGGTACGGTAGCTGCGCCGCGCAAGTGAGGTCAATAGCCTGCGGCCAAGGCCCTAAGCCATCTGGGCAAGGTCCTAACGAACCCATCCGCATGCTCCTCGAGCCGCGGCCGGTACGCAGCTCGACGCGTAAAAAATTTCGCACTAGCGCGTCGAAACCTCGTCTCATGGCTCGTAACTATATGATTCGTCATGTGCCGCTCCGCGGCATCGCTCTTGCTTAAGGGTCGCCCGAGCATGCGGTCCAACCCCCGTATCGCCAGGAATCGAACCATGGCCCTGCCGTTCGAAATCAACTCGACAGCACATGATCCCCGGGCGCTCACCATCTTGGCCAAGACGATCTACCGCGAACTTCGAGCCGAGGGCTACGCGGCCAGCGAAGTCATGAGCCTCGCGGGCGAGCTCCTCGGTCTCGTTGCTTCCGAAGTCAAAGATAGGCGCGACGCCCCCGAAGCCGAGCTCACGAACGGCTCGGCGTAGTTGGCAATGACCCCCCACAGTTAAGCTGAGCTGAGCGCAGCAGCGGGGTCCTTGGCTCTGCCGCGTAATGCGAGGCGCGCTCGCTGAGATCGAGACGACCCCGTGTCGGTGAGTGCCCGCTCGGCTTCTACCCGGAGCTCGCTTCGGATCGAATCGTTGACAGCCCGTTCGAGAAACGCTCTATTCCGTGGTGGACAAGGCCGTGATCCTCGCCACTTCGGGCCGCCAAGATAGAGCATGTTCGCGATCGTCGTCAGCGAAAAGGGTGGAGCCGAACGCCGCGAGCTATTCGAAAAGCACGAGATCAACGTCGGCCGTGTGCAAGGCAACGACCTCATGCTTCCGAAGGGCAATGTGTCGAAGCGACACGCGCGACTGCTCTTTCGCGACGGGCGGTTCATCGTAACCGACCTGAAGAGCACCAACGGGACGTACGTCAACGGACGCAAGATCGCCCAAGCGACGATCGTCCGAGAAGGCGACAAGATCTACGTCGGAGACTTCGTTCTGCGCGTCGAGCTCACATCGGCCGAGCCCAGCTCGAAGCGCGACGCCGGATTGCTCGCCACGGCGACCTCTCCGTCGGGCACGATGTCCAATCCGCCCGTACAGCCAGCGCGAGCTTCGGTGAATTTCGAAGGCGAATTCACGGCTCGCCACGAGGTGCTCGCCGCCGCCCCTGCCCCCGACTCGTCGAGCGAGAGCACCGGTCGACACCCGCCGCGCGAAGACGCACCCGCACCGTCGCCGCCTCGCGCGCCCGCCCCATTTCCGGGCGAACTGTCCAAAGAGATCTCGTCGCCGTCGCGCTCGCAGGCGCCCTCCGTGCCCACGCTCGTCCCTCGTGCACCGTCGGTTTTGCCGAGTATCCCGGCCATCCACGCCGACCGGCTCGTGACGAGTCGATCGATGGCCCTGTCGGCGCTGATCGATCGCGTGTCGGAGGCGATCGATCTCGCGCCGCTTTCCCGTGGGGCCGATCCCGACCAGGTCCTTGCTCACCGCATCGAGCGGATCATCCGCGAAAAGGCGAAGGCGCTCCGTGACGAGGGGCTCTTGCCCGAAAACATCGACGTCGACGACACCATCCGCGACGCACAACGCGAGCTGCTCGGCCTCGGCGCGCTCGAGGTCTTCCTCGACGACGACGACGTCAGCGAGATTCGCGTCTTCGGGCACAACCACGTGAGTGCCGTGCGCGGCGGCGAGATGATCCAAGTCGATCCTTCGTTTTCGAGTGAAGCCTCGCTCCACCGCGTCATCGGTCGATTGTGCCGTCAGGCGTCGGCACCCCTGGCGAGCGGCGAGACGGTGGTCGAGCGTTATCTCCCGCGCGGGCTTCTCGTCAACGCCGCGCTCCCGCCCACGTCGCAATACGGCAACGCATTGGTGATCCGCAAGAGGCGCCGCGCCGAGGTCGGCATCGACGACCTCGTCCGGAGTGGAACCATCTCGCGGGCCATGGCGGTCTTCTTGCGCGCTTCGATCGCGGCGCGCGTCAATCTACTCGTCATCGGCCCCGCCGAGGGCACCGCCATGCTTCTTTCCGCCTTCGCGTCGGCAGGGGGGCCGACCGATCGCGTGGTTGCCCTGCAGACGATCGACGAGCTCTGGGGTTTGGAGCCCGCGCCCGTTTCCTTTCGGATTCCCGACGCGCCGGAGGAAGCCGCCAAGCTCGTACGCGCCGCCAGCAAACTGCGCGCCGATCGGTTGATCGTGTCGCCGATGGCGGGACACATCTCCGCCGCCGTCGCCAGCGCCATCACCGAAGGATCGGAGGGCGTCTTGGCTTGCGCGTCGGCGCCGTCGATCCGTCACGCGCTCGATCGGCTGGTTCCTGACCTGATGGCGTCTCGACCGGGCATCAGCGCCGACGCCGCTAAGACGTGGATCGTGGGATCGTTCGAGCTAGCCGTCGAAGTCGCCCGCCTCCGCGACGGGCGCTACCGCGTCACGCGCCTCGCCGAGCTCGCCTCGATCGACGGGAGCCTGACGACGCGCGACATTTTCACGTTCATCGCCGAACGCACCGCGGCGGGCGGCGCGGTCGAGGGCTCGTTCGTGGCGAGCGGCACCGTGCCCCGCATCGCCGAAGAATTAGCGGCCAAGGGCGGCGCGTTCGATCCAGCGCTCTTCAAACGCGAGCGCACCTGAAACGATCTGGGCTTGAGGGGCTTGGAGGTGATTTCGGTCGCCGCCAAGCCGCAAAAGCCGCCAAGGGTTTGGGTGGGTGGTGGTTGCTTTCGAGGTCATCGCCGTCATCGCTCCCGGACTGTCGGGGTAAAAACCTCGACCGTCTAGCGGGGTGGTTACTGGCGGCAACACTCACCCCCACAAAGTCTGGGTGACGGCTTGGCGAGCCGGCCTCTCTTGGCCGGCGCTTGGCGGCTTTCCTGCTCGACTGGGATCACTTCACGATCGTGTCGGCGGGCAACTGCAAGCACTTCCTCGTTGCGCTCGGCCGTCTTGGTCAGAGCTCGGCGGAAGCCCCGTTCTTCTTGAGTTTGCGCAGCGCTAGGCGGCGCTTCAGCGCGCCCATGTGATCGATCATGAGGATGCCGTCCAAGTGATCGTTCTCGTGCTGGATAGCGACGGCCAGGAGCCCGTCGGCCGTTAGCTCTACCGACTTTCCATGCTCGTTGGTAGCGCGCACCGTCACTTTGGCCGCACGCTCGAGCTCTTCGTGGACGCCGGGAAACGAGAGGCACCCCTCTTCCCACTCCGACTTGCCTTCTTTGGCGACAATCTCCGGGTTGATGAAGACCTTGAGATCGCTCGGCTCGTCTTCACTCGCCGTGTCGATGACGAAGAGGCGCAGCGACACGCCGATTTGCGGCGCAGCGAGCCCACATCCCGGCGCCGCGTACATCGTCTCTTTCATGTCTTCGACGAGCGAGAGGATCTCCTGCGTGACTCGAGCGACCGGCTCTGCCCGTTCGCGAAGACGCTTGTCCGGGTAGCGAAGGATTCTACGAATTGCCATTTTTCTCCCGGATTTTTAGCACGAGGACCGGGGGGGTCGCAATTCGCGCTACCTGGGTGGATAGGCGAGCGGGCCGAACACGTAAGCATCCTTGCCGCAGCGTTCCCAATGTGGATCGACGATGCGCGGCGCCTCCGAGGGCGTGTCCGGCCCCGCCCAGTCGACGGCTCCCGGGCGGCCGCGTGGCCCAAGGAGAATCGGCGCCACGAAAGCGTGGAGCTCGTCGGCCAGGTAAGACGCCAAGACGCTACCAGCCAGCTCGGCTCCGCCCTCGACCATCAGCTCGACGATGCCGTGCTGCGCGAGCGTGCGCAGCGCCGCGGTGACGTCGATGCGCCCCTCGGCGGAAGGAGGTACGCGGAGGATCTGCGCGCCCTGGTCGACGAGGGCTTGCTCGACCGCCGCCGAAGAATCGAGCGAGGTGACGATCCACGTGGCCGTCTCGCGCGCCGAGGCCACGAGACGGGCTCCCGTGGGGATGCGCAGCTTGGTGTCGAACACGATGCGCACGGGGCTCGGCGCGTCGATTTCTCGAACCGTGAGCCGTGGATCGTCGGCGACGACGGTGCCGATCCCTACGGCCACGGCGTCCATGCGGCCGCGGAGCTCGTGCACCTTGGCCCTTGCCTCGGGGCCGGTGACCCATTTCGATGCACCCGTGCGGGTCGCGATGCGGCCGTCGAGCGAGAGGGCGAGCTTCAGCGACACGTACGGCAGACCGGTGGTCACGGTCTTGGTCCACGCCGCGATGAGCCCACGAGCCTCCTTCTCGAGGATGCCCATCTGCACCTCGACGCCTGCCGCGCGCAGGCGCTCTGCTCCGCCGCCGAGCACCCGCGGATCGGGATCGGGACAACCCACGACGACCTTGGCGATCTTCGCGTCGAGGATCGCGTCGACGCACGGGGGCGTCCGCCCCTCGTGGTTGCACGGCTCGAGCGTCACGTAGAGCGTTGCGCCCTCGGCGTCGCCGGCGGCAAGCTCGAGCGCCATGCCCTCGGCATGCACGTGGCCAACGCGCTCATGATGGCCCACCGCGACGACCTTGCCCTCTTTGGCGACCACCGCACCCACGTGCGGGTTCGGAGACGGCCTGCCCTTGGCGCCCTCCGAAATGGCCAGCGCCATCATCTGAGAGTCGATGTCGACGGGAACCTGCGGAGCCGCTTTCTTCGATGGCATGGAGGTGGGGGCCCAGGCGGAAATTAGTGCGGATCTCGCGCCTTTACAAGCTTGCCGAGCTCGGCCATGAACTCGTCGATGTCGCGAAATGACCGGTAGACGCTGGCAAATCGCACGTAGGCGACCTCGTCGGCTTCCCGCAGGCGCGCCATCACCTGTTCACCGATGAGCGACGAGGCGATCTCCTTGTCGTCGCGATCTTGCAAATCGCGCTCGATCGCGTCGGCGATTCCGTCGATTTGCTCGACGCTCACTGGCCGCTTGTTGCACGACGCGCGCAGCCCGTTGATGAGCTTTTGTCGGTCGAATCGCTCGCGCCGGCCGTCTTTTTTGACGATGGTCGGCCAGATTTCGTCGACGCGCTCGTAGGTGGTAAAGCGCCTTTCGCATTTGTCGCACGACCGACGCCGGCGAATGAGCTCACTCGTGGCCGACACGCGCGAGTCGATCACGCTGCTGTCCAGGTGACCACAGTAAGGGCACTTCATGAGCGAACGGCCGGGCTCCTACGCCGAAAAGCGCGATAAAACGAGCGATGCGTTGGTGCCGCCGAACCCGAAGGAGTTGCTCATCGCATGCTCGATGCGGCGCTCGCGGGCCTGGTTCGGCACGTAGTCGAGCCGGCACTCCGGATCTTGGTCTTCGAGGTTGATCGTGGGCGGGACGAGCCCTTTGACAATAGCAAGCGTCGAAAGCGCCGCCTCGACGGCGCCAGCGCCGCCCAGCAGGTGCCCCATCATCGACTTGGTCGACGACACCCAGAGCTTCTTCGAAACGGCGGTGTCGCCAAACACGCGCTCGATGGCGCGCGACTCTTCGATGTCGCCGGGCGGGGTCGAAGTACCGTGGGCGTTGATGTAGTCGATCTTGGAGGGATCGAGCTTGGCGTCTTCGAGGGCCATGCGCATCGCCCGCTGCGCGCCTTCGCCCTCGGGGGCGGGCCTCGTGAGGTGGTAGGCGTCGCTCGTGGCGCCATAGCCGGTGACCTCGCCGTAAATCGTGGCGCCGCGCTTTTTGGCCCGCGTGAGCGACTCGAGGATGAGCGTGCCCGCGCCTTCGCCGATGACGAAGCCGTCGCGGCCCGTGTCGAAAGGACGGCTCGCGCGGGCCGGCTCGTCGTTGCGCCGAGAGAGCGCGAACATGGCACAAAAACCGCCAACACCGAGGCCCGTGATGGTGGACTCGGAGCCCCCCGCCACTATGAGGTCGGCGCGGCCACGGCGAATCCACTCGAAGGCCTCGCCGATCGAGTGCGCCGACGACGAGCAAGCACTGGTGTTGCAATAGCTCGGCCCCCGAAGCCCGAAGGCCATAGAGACCTGCCCGGCCGCCAAGTTGGCGATGACCGACGGAATGAAGTAGGGGCTGATTTTGCTCGGCCCTTTGGCCATCAGCGTGCGACCCATCGCTTCGATACCCTCGAGACCGCCAAGGCCGACGCCGATGAAACAGCCCGCTCTTTCGCGATCTTCGTCGGAGAGCTCGAGATGGCTGTCTTGAATGGCGAGCCGACTCGCCGCCACCGAAAGCTGAACGAAGCGGGCCATCTCCTTGACCTTCTTCTTCTCGATGAACTGGGTCGGCTCGAAACCCTTGACCTCCCCCGCGATACGGGAGTTGTAGTCGGTGGCGTCGAACTGAGTGATGGTGGCGATCCCGGACTTGCCCTCCGTGATCGATCGCCACGACTCGGCGGTTCCGATCCCGTTGGGTGTAACCAGCCCGATTCCCGTGATGACGACTCGTTCCATGGAGCTATTGTGTCAGATTCTCGAGCAAAGTCGGCCTGCCGGATGACCGGCCGCGAGCTCGGCAGCGACGAAGTGTGAAGTAGATTGGACCGCCCAGCAAGCTACCCGAGGGCCCCAAGAAGAGGCCCTCCGGCAGCTCACCACCCGGCGCGCGACTACTTCTTCGCGTTCTTTTCGATGTAGTCGATGGCATCCTGGACCGTCCGAATCTTCTCGGTGTCTTCGTCCGGGATGTCGATCTCGAAGGCTTCTTCGAACGCGAGGACCAGTTCAAATAGTCCCAGTGAGTCGGCCCCGAGATCGTCGATGAAGGTGGACTCGGATTTGATGTCCTTCTCCTCGACGTCGAGCTGATCTTTGATGATTCGCCGAACTTCGGCGGCAATGTCCCGACCTTCTGCCATAGCTCGCACCTTCCCATCAACGACTCCGGCTTGTGTTCTTCGACTCCGGAGAGGCCCGCCGTGTACTCCAATCCTCGTCGCGATGCACGTCCGTTCCGACGCGCATCTTTCTTCGCACTTAAATGCTGTACAGCGTCACATGTACATCCCGCCGTTGACGCGCAGGACCTGACCCGTAACATAACCGGCCTCGTCGGAGGCCAAAAAGGTCACCGCGGTGCCGATCTCGCGGCCCGTGGCCATGCGCCCCATGGGGACCGCACCCAAAAGCGCCTCACGTTGCTCGGGGGTCAAGGCCTGGGTCATGTCGGTGTCGACGAATCCGGGCGTGACGGCGTTGACCGTGATGCCTCGCGCTACGTACTCGCGCGCGAGGCTCTTGGTGAAGCCGAGGAGCGCGGCCTTCGAAGCC
Organism: Polyangiaceae bacterium; assembly: GCA_035275365.1. Classification (GTDB taxonomy): domain Bacteria; phylum Myxococcota_A; class Polyangia; order Polyangiales; family Polyangiaceae; genus DASWDH01. The sequence continues at coordinate 8,171 of DATEMX010000724.1, forward strand.
GCGTAGGCGGTCTGCCCGGCATTGCCCATTTCTCCGACGACGCTCGAAATGAAGATGATGCGACCCGTGCGGGCCCGCATCATGACCTTCGTGGCCGCGCGCGAGATGGAAAAGGCGCCGCCGACGTTGACCGCGAGGGTCTTCTCGATGTCTTCGGGTTTGAGGCGAAGCAAGAGGCCGTCGATGGAGATGCCGGCGTTGGACACGACGATGTCGAGCCGCCCCAAGCGCTTGGCCGCCGATATGATGGACTCTTCGCACGCTTTGGCGTCGGCCACGTCGAAGCCGAGGATCTCGGCCTTGCCGCCCCGCGCGACGATGCCATCGGCGACCTCTTTGGCCGCCGCCTCACCGCGCACGTAGTTGACGATGACCGTGGCCCCTTGCTCGGCGAGCGCCTCGGCGGTAGCTCGTCCGATGCCGCGCGATGCACCCGTTATCAGAGCAACTTTGTTGTCCAGCCTGAACATGAGGTGGCCCGATCTAGCACAAAAGACCGCATCGCCTCCCGGCAAAGCGACCGACCAGAGTCACCCCGAATCGAGGTCTGGGCGTGTCGCTGAATTCGCGGTCCAGTAAATGTGCCTGCGCCCGTACACGAAAAGCCGGGCACGCGCACGTTTTGCGGACCAGACCTCCCACGACGGGGACGCGCCTACCTCTGCAGCAGCTTGGCGGCGGCCTCGATGCCGGCGGGCGTGCCAACCGGCACGACTTCGATTTCCTTGGCGATGCGGCGCACGAGCCCCGCGAGCACCTTGCCGGGGCCGATTTCGAGGATGTGCGTCACGCCGTCGCTCGCCATCGCTCGCACCGTTTCTTCCCAACGCACCGGATGATCGACCTGCCTCACGAGGAGCTCTTTCACGCGGCCACTGTCGGAGTTGGGTCGCGCGTCGACGTTGGCGATGACCGGAAAGGCAAGCTTGCCAACGGTCACCTCGCCAAGCCGCGTCGAAAGCTTGGAGGCTGCCGGCGCCATGAGCGAACAATGAAAGGGCGCGCTCACTTTGAGAGGAATGACCTTGCCCTGCCGAAGGGCGGCGAGCTTCGACGCACGCTGGACGGCGCCCGCGTGGCCGGCGATCACGATTTGCCCAGGGGCATTGAAATTGGCGGGGTTCACCACTTCGTTCTCTCGTGCCTCGGCGCAAACCTGGGCGAGCTTCTCCGCGTCGAGGCCCATCACCGCGGCCATGGCGCCCGTTCCCGCTGGAACCGCTTCTTGCATCGCTTCGCCCCGTAGCCGCACGACGCGAACCGCGTCTTCGAGGGTGAGCGCGCCCGCGGCGACGAGCGCACTGTATTCACCGAGCGAATGCCCCGCCGCGCTGGCCGCGAGCGGCAGCGAGGGGAGCGCCGCGCGGAGCGCCGCGAGCGCAGCCACGCTCGTCGTCACGATCGCGGGCTGCGTGTTGCGCGTCAGCGTGAGGTCGGCTTCGGGTCCGTCGAAACAAAGAACGCTGATGGACTCGCCGAGCGCCGCGTCGGCACGTTCGAACGCGTCGCGCGCCTCGGGGAATGCCAGGGCGAGCTCCTTGCCCATGCCGACGAACTGCGAACCTTGACCGGGAAAACACCACGCTACGCGCATCGACTCACATCCGAACGAGCGCGCTGCCCCAAGAGATACCGGCACCCAGCGCGCACATGAGGACGGTTTGACCGGGTTTGATTCTTCCGTCTTTCACGGCTTCGTCGAGAGCGATGGGTATCGACGCGCTCGACGTGTTACCGTACTTCGCGATGTTGATCACGAAGCGCTCGAGGGGGACGTCGAGCCTCGACGCCACCTGCGTGAGGATGCGCAGGTTTGCCTGGTGAGCGACGACCCAGTCGATGTCGCTCGCGGCGAGACCCGCGTCTTCGATGGCAGCCTTGGACGCTGACGTGAGGTTCTTCACGGCGACCTTGAAGACCTCGCTGCCGACCATGTGGACCTTGTTCTTGGCCTCGTCGAGATCGGCGTGCGTGAGCGGCATCTGACTGCCTCCGCCCGGAATCGTGAGCGAGCCGGCCAGCGAGCCGTCGGTGAAAATCTTCGTGGAGATGACGCCGCGCCCCTGGTCGCCGTCGGCGCGCCCGAGGACGACCGCGCCGGCACCGTCGCCGAAGAGCACGCACGTCGTGCGATCGCTCCAGTTGAGCGCGCGCGAGAGGAGCTCGACGCCGACGACGAGCACGCGCGTCATTTGGCCTGTGCGAATGTATTGGTCGGCGATCGACAGGCCGTACAAAAAGCCCGCGCACGCCGCGGAGACGTCGAATGCCGGGATGTACTGCGCGCCGATCTTCTGTTGGACGTGCACGGCGGTGGCCGGCATGGGGGTGTCGCCCGTTACCGTACCGACGATGATCATGTCGAGCTGCGAGGCGCCCACCCCCGCCGCTGCGAGGGCCGACATGGCAGCCTTGGCCGCCATGTCGCTCGTCAGCTCGCCTTCGCCCGCCACGCGACGCTCGCGGATGCCCGTTCGCTCGGAGATCCAAGCATCGGACGTGTCGACGATTTTTTCGAGGTCGCCGTTGGTGACGACCTTGGCGGGCGCGTAGTGACCCGTACCGATGATCGCGCTCTTGATTCCGTGCGTGTTCATAAGGTGGGCCGATGAAGGCTAGCGCGCGACCCCAACGGAGACACTACGAAAGCCGTCGCCTTGCGAGGCCCGTACTTCACTCGGGCGTCGACGTCTCTTTGACCTTGGCCCCCTTGTAGAAACCGCAAGACGGGCACACCCGGTGTGGAACGCAGGGCTCCGCGCAGTTGGGGCACGCAATGAGGTTGGGGACCGTTACTTTGTCGTGATTGGCGCGGCGCATGTCGCGCTTCGATCGGCTTTTTCGTCGCTTGGGAACCGCCACGGGACTACTCCTTCATATTTTTCTTTTTTGCGAGCTCGAGGAGCGGCAAAAAGCGGGGATCGGTGATGGCCTCCGCCGAGGTGGCCGACGCCGAGGCCGGACGGATACCCGCACAGGCCTCGGAACACAAGGGGAAGATGGGAGATTCGAGCAGAATCGCCTCGCGAACGAAACGATCTAGCACAACCTCGTCGCCCTCGTAGACGTCCTCTTCGGCGTCTTCAGCCGAAAAGTCGCTCTCATCTCGGTCCTTTGGCGGAGCGGCCGGCTTTCGGGCGTCGGGCCGGCGACGGTGGGCGGCGCCCTTCGAGGCGTGGGCCGCGGCGGCGGGAACGAGGAGCAAAGCGAGCTCGACGTGCGGACGAAGCTCGACGGGCTGCAAGCACCGCGCGCAGGGGATTTGCAAAGCGACGTCGATCTGACCCTGCACCAAGACCTCGTTGCCGGTCTTGGTCAGGTGGGCGGTCAGCTCCCCCTCGGGACCAGCCGGCTGCAGCTCGCACTCCTCCAAAGCGCCTCGAAGCCAAGCGGCCGTCAAGACGAACCGGACGTCGCGCCCGGCGACGTCCAAATCGTGAATCGGTACGACGAAGGCTCCTCCGCGGGTGGCCATGGCCCCTCTTTAGCACTCATTCGAGCGAGTGCCGCGCCGCTCGGTCGCCTGGATGCCTGGAAATGAGGTAGCCGTGCTATACGGTCCGCGCCCGATGAAGCTCCGTGAGCGCATGTCCGCCTGGGCTCCGTCCGGTTCGAGGCGGCGCCGATTGCTCCTTGCGCTCGGCATCTACCTCGTCGCGACGGCGATCTTCTTCGCGTGTGCGCCGCGGCAGCTCGTGGTGGAGCACACGTCGTTCAATCACTATGCGCTCCTCGCAGATGCTTGGTTGCACGGTCGGCTCGACCTCGGGCATCCACCGCCGGCGTATACGCAGAACAACGATTTCGCGGAGCATGCCGGCCGCTGGTTCGTCAGCTTCCCTCCGTTTCCTGCCGTCGTGCTCCTGCCTTTCGCGAAGGTGGCCGGCACCCCCGAGAACCTCCGCGACGGGCAAATCTGGTTGTGGTGCGCGGCGGTCGGACCGGCGCTCTTGTTTTTGTGCTTCGAGAAGCTGCGTCGCATGGGCGAGAGCTCCGTGGGCGAGCTCGGCAACGTGGCGCTCTCCTTCATCTTCGCGTTCGGCACCGTCTACTTCTTCTCCGCCGAGCAAGGCACCGTGTGGTTTGCCGCGCACGTCGTCAGCGTGGCGCTGTCGGGGCTCTTCTTGCTCTACGCCCTCGACGCGGAGGGGCCTATCCTCGCGGGGCTCGCGGCGGGCCTCTTGTTCACGACACGGCCGCCGGTCATTCTGATCTCCTTGTTTTTCGCGCTCGAGGTCTACCGCACGACGTGGCGCGGATCCTTCGGCAAGTCCGACATGAAGACGGCGGCGCGAAAGCTCGTCCTCTTCGCGCTCCCCGTGGTCCTCGTGCTCGGGGCCACCGCGTGGCACAACCGCGCGCGCTTCGGTGGCGGCTGGCTCGAGTTCGGCCACGAGCACCTCACGGTGGGATGGCGCGGACGCATCGACAAGTGGGGCCTGTTTTCGTACCACTACCTCGCGCGCAACCTCGGCATCGTCACGAGCAGCCTCCCCTTCTGGAGCCGCACCGCGCCCAAGCTGCAGGTCAACACCCACGGGCTCGCCCTATGGGTCACGACGCCGCTCTATCTCTGGCTCTTGTGGCCCCGAAAGAAGAGCTTCGTCTGGCGATCGCTCGCGATCAGCATCGCGCCCGTCGCGCTGGCCTTCTTGCTCTACCAAAACAGCGGTTGGCTACAGTTCGGCTATCGCTTCTCGAACGACTACGCGGTGTTCCTCTTCGCGCTCTTGGCCATGGGGGGCTACAAGCTCGGTCGGCTCTTCTACGCATTCGCTGCATGGGGCATCGCGGTGAATACTTTCGGCGCGCTCACGTTCCAGCGGCAAGGCGGAGAGCGCTTTTACTACACCGACAACTCTCAGCAGATCATCTACCAACCCGACTGACCGCGCGCCTCGAAAAAGCCTCAGTCATCGCCAAGGCCGCCAAGGGGATTGGATGGGTGGTGGCTTGCTATTGCTTGCTTGGGGGCTTCTTGCTGAGTTGGATGAGGTTGGGCACGCGTCTCTGTGCAACGCTGAGGTTCGTGTGGGACCGGCATGGCTTCGCTGACGCATGCTCGCAACGACGCCCAACGAGCGCAAGCGCCTCCTCCCCCACTTGGCGGCCTTGGCGGTCTTGGCGATGACTGAGATCACCTCACGATCGCCCCAATCAGCCACGGCAGCCTCCACCCTTACAAGGATCGGCCGTCGCCGCCGTTATTTGCCGCCGCGGTGAATCTTGATGCTTTTGATCTTGGGCGGGCTCTTGGGACGTTCGCCTTGGACTTCGACGCTCGCCAGCTTGTGCACCATGTCTTCAGGGGTGCACTCGCCGAAGATCGTGTAGCCGCGATCGAGGTGGGGCGCGGACGCGTCGGTGATGAAAAACTGCGCGCCATTGGTGTTGGGACCGCGATTGGCCATGCAGAGGAGGCCCGCGCGATCGTGCTTGGCGCCTTCCCAAAGCTCGTCGGGAACGACGTAGCCAGGCTCACCCGAACCGGTTCCCTTGGCGTCGCCGCCCTGAATCATGAATCCCTTGATGATGCGATGAAACACGGTGCCGTCGTAGGCGGCCTTCTTGACCCATTTGCCTTCGGGGTCTTTCCAGGGGCGGGTACCGCGCGCGAGGCCCACGAAGTTCGCGACGGTGAGCGGGGCTTTGTCTTCGAAGAGCTTGCACTCGAGCTTGCCCAAATCAGTCTCGATCGTGGCAAAGAGCGAACCGCTCCCGGCAATGCCCTGGGTAGCGTCGCTCATCGAGAAGCTACCCTTCAAAGGGTCGTCCGGCGAAACGGGCACGGCGGCCGCCGGCTTGGCGGCAGGCACCGCGGTCGGCGTGGCCTTTTCGGCTGCGGCCGTCTGAGAGGGCGCCGCCTTCGCCGGCTCTTGCTTCGCGGGCTCTTGTTTGCCGGTAGGCTCGGCGGGCGACGATTGACAAGCCAGCGCGACGCTGGCGAAGGCGATGGGACCTAGAACCAAGAAGGGGCGCGATTTCATGGGGCGAAACCCTAGCACCATCCCGAACACTACTGCCGCAGACTTTGGCGGGAGCAGATCACGATCATCCAAAATGGCTGAGGTCCATGCCCGCTCCGACGATCGATCTGGTAGCGAGAAATCTGCGACGGTAGTGCTAACGCGGAATGCCTTCGATTTTGACCCGTTGCCCAGGCGTAACACCGTGACGTCGCGACCACCCCGCGTTGACTTCGAGCACGTAGTTGACGGGGCAGTCGATCGAGCGACCATTGTCGTCGAGCGTGGGTGCGTTCTCGACGATGCCTGTAACGAACCCGTCGTGATCGATGAAGAGCATGTCGAGCGGAATGCAGGTGTTGTGCATCCAGAAGGTGTGCACCGAAGGGGTGTTCCACGCGAAGAGCATGCCCTTGGCGTCGTCGAGGGACTTCCGGTACATGAGGCCCCGCTCCTGATGCCTCTCGGTCAGCATCAGCTCGACCTCGAGCACGGGCGCATCCTTCGATTGCGGGAACGACACGTGTCCGACGGGGACCATGGGCGGGCCGCCCTGTGGATCGACGGGGCATCTGGGATCGACAAGATGGTGCGAGGGACTCGGCGGATCTTTGGGACTCGGGCGCACGCAGCTCGGTCGGGGGCCTCGAGCGGGTTCCGTCGGCGCAGCCACCTCCGACTTCGTTGTCGCGGTCGATGCCGTCCGCGCCGCCGGCTCGGGAGCGCCCCGCTCGCAGGCTAGTCCGAAAATACTGCCAAGGACGAACAACGCCACCGAGCGGTACATGGTGGCGCACTTTCTAGCACTATCGCTGTCGGTTGTAGTGGTTTAGCCACAGCCACACGATCCTGACCGCCAACGTGGACCCCCGGAGGGGATCCACGCCGAATGACGAATGCGGAACATTCGTTGCTGCGGTCCCCGAAGTCGGCGCCTTGTGCCACACTAGTCACCCACCCGCGCATGCAAAGGATTCCCCTCCCCCTCCATCGCATCGCCTCGACCCTCGCGCTCCTGAGCGTCGGGTGCGGGGGTTCCGTCGTCGACCACGACGCGACCGACGCGGGCACCAAGCGCGACGCCGCACGCGACGCGCGCGGCCGCGACAGCAGCGGGAGCGGAAGCGGAGGAGGAAGGCCGGAAGACGCGCGCGCCGATTCCTACCCTGTCTTCCGCGAAGACGCGTGCGCCGACGCCCCCGCCGAGACGCCTCCGCTCGAGTGCGATCCGTTTGCCGCCAAACCCTGTTCGGGCAATCGCGCGTGTTACCCCGTGCCGCCTCGCGCGAAGGACGATTGCCACCCCGGTACCTATGGCACCATATGCCTCCTCGAAGGGACAGGATCCCAAGGCACGCCCTGCGGAACGACCACCGACTGCAAAGGCGGATTTCTTTGTGTGAAGACGTCCTCGGGCGATCAATGCGTTCGGCTCTGCCAACTCGACAAATTCGGAGCCTGCGGTGACGGCCGAATTTGCCGAGAGATCGACGTGACCGGTTCCGGTTGGGGCGGCTGCGAATGAAGGTTCTGGGTCCGGCGCACGTGCTTTTGACGAGCGCAACGCTCGCCCTCGGCTGTGGCTCGCGCACCACCTTGAAATGGGAAGAGGGACCGCCACCGCCGCCGGAATGCCTCCTCGACAAAGACTGCGAGGGGTTCGGCGACCGCTGTTTTCCCGTCGCCTGCGTGGAGGGAAAATGCGAGGCGACCCCGCCGGTCGATTGCAACGACCGCAATCCGTGCACGAGCGACGTCTGCGATCCGAACACGGGAGCCTGCGCTCATCCCCTGGCAACGCTCGATCTCGACGGCGATGAGCACCGGAGCCCGCTTCCAGGCAAGCGCGCCGGCGATCCCGATAGCTGCGGCGACGACTGCGACGACACCAACCCCAAGGCCCTTCCCGGTGGCGCCGAGATCTGCGACGGCGTCGACAACGACTGCAACGGCATCGTCGACGATCGCGCGACGCTCGCGCCGGCCGGCGACGCGATCAAGATCTCCGACGGAACGACCCGCGCGTCACCCGGATCGCTCGCCTATGCCGGCGGGGCGAGCTTTCTCGGTGCCTACTCGGGCCAGGTCGCCAAGCGCGACTCGGTCTACCTCGCCAACCTCTCGCCTTTGGTAGGCCGCGTCGGCAAAGCCAACCGGTTCACCACGAGCCCGGCCGACGCCTACGGCGGCCCGCTCGCATGGACGGGCGATCGATTCGGCATCGCTTGGACCGATCGCCGCGACGCGCGAGGCTCCACCATCAACTACGAGGTCTATTTCAACCTCGTCAACCCCGACGGGACCAAGAGGACGGCCGACGTCCGGCTCACGCACGCCGATTACTTCTCGATCAACGTGAGCATGGCGTGGACTGGCAATCAGTTCGTGGTGGTATGGCAAGACGACGGCCTCACCAAGCACGACGACAACGGGATCTTCGCGCAGCGCGTCGACGTGAACGGCGCCGCCATCGGAGGAAACGTGCGGCTCCACGAAGACGACGGGCGCGGCCAAACGGCGCCGGCCATCGCCGCTGGGCCACGATCGCTCGGCGTCGCCTGGATGCACGGCGACTCGCAATCGCACGAGCTCGTCTTCGCGGCGTTCGACTACGAGCTCGCGCCGCTCGTAAAGCCCGTCAGCCTCACCGGCCCCATGTCGCCCGGCGTGGCGGCGACCGTTTACTTCAACGAAGATCGCTTCGTCATCCTCTGGTACGACCCCGACGGGCCCAACAAGACCATCTTC
>DATEMX010000725.1:0-6909 GCA_035275365.1 Polyangiaceae bacterium
TGTTGCGGAGGAGCTGCCGATCGGAGAGCGACGCCTCGACGACGGGCTTGATGGTCGCCGGGAGGTTGGCGCTGCCCGAACGTACTTCCTTCAAGAACTTGAAGAACGGCTCTTCTTGATTTTCGCCCTTGAACCGCGAAAGCACGCCTTCGAGGTCTTTCTTGATGGGCTCGTACTTCGCCTTGAACCTCGCGACGACGGTGGTCGCCTCGTCGTAGTTGCAGTTGGCGAAATAGATGACGGCCTTCAGGATCTCCGCCTCGGGGTAAAACGACTTCGGGAAATAGGGGGCTTCGATGGTGTGAATGTTCCCGAGCGCATGCGGAAAGTCGCCGGCCATGAAGTAAGCCCATGACTCCTCGAAGAGTCCGTCGAGCCAGTACTCGCTGCCGACGTCGACCTTGTTCCAGAACTTCACTGCGGCCGAGAGTTTGGTGCCGTCGATGATGGGGGTGTTGTTCTCGTCGAGCTTGATGCTCGCGGAGTAGTACGTGCGCGCCATCGAGAGGAACGCGAGGTCGCGCATGCGGGCCTCGTCTTCGACGCCCTCCACACCTTCGTCGACTGCGGTGACGACCTTCTGGAAGGCCTGCACCGCGGGCACCGACTTGCGGAGCTGAACGTAGGAGATGCCCGAGAAGAACTGGCCCTGCACGAAGTACTTCGACTTCGCGTCGACCAAGTTGAAGAGCTGGATGGCCTCTTCGTACTGGCGGTTTCTGTATTTGTAGCGACCGAGCAGGTAGTTGAGCTGCCAGTAGAGATCGATCTGCTGGGGGTTCTTGAAGCGGCCGACGGCATCTCCCGTGTATTTGCCGACGCGCTCGACGATGTCGGCGGGCTCGGGCAGCTGCGTCGCGAGCTTCGACAGCCACAGCAGCGTCTCGTTGAACTTGAGGTGGTTCGGCTTATCGGCGACCTCCGAGAAGATGCCGTAGCTCGCTTGATAGAACTTGAGCCGGTAGAGCGCGATCGCCAGGTGATATTGGGCGATCTGGCGGTTGCCCGGATCGTCGCCCGTCTCACCCTTGTAGACGCGGTAGAGACCGAGAGCGGCCTCGCTCCAGCGTTCGCCGTCGAACAAGCGCTTGGCCGTGGCGGCCTCTTCCGTCATCTGACCGGCACTGACGGCGCCGCCCCCGCCTTCGTCGAGCTCGATGTCCTTATGCTCCCCCTTCTTCGGCTTCGCGGCGGGCGCGGCACCGGGAGCAGGCGCTGGAGCGGCAGGCTGAGCCGCTTGAGCTGCCGGCGGCTTCTTGGGTGGCTTCTTCTTTTGAGCGTCAGCCGCGCCCGTTACGAGGGAGAGAGCCGACGCCAGCAGGCAAACACGCGCCACCCAATTACGCATCATTCCTCGCTTTCCACGAACCACGCTCTCGTTGCGCCGGTACGGCCAACACGAACTTTGACGACGAAGCAACCGACTGGGAATCAGCTCCTCGCGTTTGCGCACCGGAGCTGGAACATCTGAGAAACGGCGCGCACTTTTCGCGGCGAGTTCGCCGATGGAGATACGCGGGAAGGGGCAAAGTTCAGACAGTTCGAAGTTCTCGCGATATCGGGGGCGTCAGAAAAAATCAATTGTATTCGACAGATATGCGCGGGAACGGCGGCGATGTTAGTGAGCGCCGCTCTTCGTTGTCAAGCGGCAGATCGCTGGCTCCACATGACGCCAAGCGTCGCCAATGCACCGATCCCAATCGCGGAGACGCCCCCGACCTTCCATGGGAGCACGGCCTTCACCCGACGTGACGCGCGCGCCCCCGCTTCACTTCGTTCGACGCGCGAGGTTCGCGGGCTCGCTCATCCAGACGCGCACACGCAAAAGTTGCGACGCGAACGTCCTCGACCGCGGAGGCTCTTCGATCCATAGAGGTGTTGACGTATCGGGAGCGCGTCGGGTAGCGTCTCGCACCTCCCACCCTCAACCAGGTGACGCCGCCGCGGCACTTGGCTCGTTCCCAGGAGCCCCGCACCAATGATTCAAAAGACGTGGGCAGCTGCTGCACTGATTCTTGCTTTGGGTGTCCTCTCGATTGGCTGTCAAAGCGGCGGAATCGGCGACCCGTGTATCCCTGAAGACGAGTACCAACAGTACTTCTCGGGCTACGCCGTGAGCGAGGTCAACATCGAGAGCCGCTCGTTCCAGTGCGAGACCAGGCTCTGTCTCGTGAACCATTTTCAAGGCCGAGTGACATGCCCCTACGGCCAAACGGCCGACGACGCCAACGCGACCAATGACAACGAGAATTTCTGTCACATCCCGGGCTACACGGGCAACGGCAGCCGCATCAAGGTGGCGGTCAACCGGCAGCTGCAAGGCCGCCCAGCCACCGACTCGGTCTACTGCTCTTGTCGCTGCGGCGGTCCCGACAAAGACGCTCGTTACTGCAAGTGCCCCACCGGCTTTCAGTGCGTCGAGCTCTTGAACAAGATTCAGCAACTCGGTTCGCCTGAGCTCGCCGGCTCGTACTGCGTGAAAGATGGCACCGCCTACGACAAGAACAAGAGCAGCTACGGCATCCCCTGCCCGGACCCGCAGCCCGGTGCGGATCCACCCTGCGGCTCGCGCACCGGACAATAGGCTCCAGGCCAAGCGCGCCGCGCTTCGCGCCGGCAAGGCCGCGGAAGTAGAAGTAGCGTCCGATCTCGAGGCGCGAGGGCTGACGATCCTCGGCACCAATGTGCGCCTCGGCCCGCTCGAAATCGACATCGTCGCGCTCGAGGGCGACACCGTGGTAGTCGTGGAGGTTCGGACTCGCGGCACAACGGCGTGGCAAACGGGGCTCGAGAGCGTCGCGCGAGCCAAGGCACGGCGCATCCGCAAGGCCGGAGAACGGTTGTGGCGCCAGCGCTTTCAGCGCGATCCGCGCGTGAGCCGCATGCGCTTCGATGTGGCCGTCGTTACCTACGACCCGCCCGGAACGCCGCGCATCGAGTACGCACGCGCCGTTTTCTAGGGCGTGTCGCTGAATTTGTACCCGTAAACGTGCCCGTGCCCGTGCCCGTACACGAAGGTGAGCAAATCTGCGAAGCCCCCCCTCTTCGGGGATGTTCACCTGCCGACACGGTAGCGGGCGGTAGGTCTTGTCCCGCAGCTCTTGGCTCTTGGACGCGTCATGGAGCACACATCGCCCAACTTGGAAACTCTCCGGAGAAAAAGCCGGGCACGGGCACGGGCACGCGTACGGGCCCCGGCCTCCGGAGTATGGCCACGCCCTAGCACGAGTGCCGCGGAACCCGCTCAGCGGGGCGAGACGAGCACCGACGGACTCGGGGACGTCTCGAGCGCGCCTTGCATCTCTTGGCGCAGCGATCGCAACGCCGAAAGTTGCTCGTCGGAGACGCGGCCCTCGAGACTGCCGATGGCGCGATCGAGCTTGGCAATCTCGATCTCTTGGCGGTGCCGGAGACTGTCGACCATCTTTTCGAAGGCGTCGAAAAAATGCTGCAGCTCGTCGCCCTTGCGGAGCTTCTCGGTGAGACGAAGGTGACCATCGCCTACATACCCGAGGAGCCGCTTCATCTTGTGGATGGGGCCGGCCACGCGATGCGTGACGAGAATGCCCGCAATACCGATGCCGGCGACGAGCAACGAGAGCACGACGATGAGTACCAAGAACATTTGGGTTTGCTTGCCGGCGAGCTCGACGGCGCGCTTTTGCAGCGTCAGGGCGTCGGCTTCGAGCTTGCGCTGCTGATCTTCGATGCTCTTGTCTTGCTTGGCAGCGGCTTCGTTGAACACCGCGGCGAGCTGCGGGTTGTCGGCGTATTCCGAGTCTTTCACGATGTTCATGTGAACGACGGCGGAGACCTTCTGACTTTCGCGAACGAGCTCCTGGCCGCGCTCGACCGTTTCCTGGCCCTGCTTGACGGTCTGCTGGCTCTCGGAGATGACTTCGCGGCTCACCGACCAAAGCAACGATCCGAGCAACACGCAGAGCAGAATGGCGATGCCGAGCAGGTAGCCGGTGTATTTGAGCTGGAAATGCGAATCGAGGAGGTAGTTCTTCATCCGGCGCTGGTGGCGACCGGTGTTGGGCATGGCTGCTGAGGCGGTTACCGACATGGCTTGACTCCTCGAAGACAGGTCAGAAGGGCCGGCAGTTTGCCGGCGAGAATAGCGTAGCTGCTCTTTCGGAAAACGCGCAACTCGGTGGTCAATTCTGCGACGCCGCGACTTGAACGAAGCTGTCGACGGCTCGCTCGATGGCCATTTTGATGAGGCTGTCTTCGGAGGCGACGTCGCCCGCCGAAGCTCCCGACATCGTCATTTTCGGGGCGAACTCGCCTTGCAGCGCCTTGCTGGGGTACGTCCACATCGTCACCCGAACTTGAATGGTGAGATCGTCGCCGTTCGATTGGGGCGGCTCCACGCGCGTTTGGAGGAAGTAGCCCTTGAGGCCCCTCTGCTTCATGATTTTCTTCGCCGCCGGACTCGTCTCACCTTGGGGAGCCACGGCATAGCCACGCGTGGCGAGCAGCTTGTCCTGCATCGCCGCCGCGACGAGGGCCGGCACCGACTTGTCGCTCCGACCGCTCTTGTCGGTGATCGGACCGATGGCAACATAGAACGAATCGTTCGGTTTCGGCGGCGGAGGCTTGCCGGGCTTTCCTCCGGCGGAGAGCGCTTCGGTCGACCGCTCGATGACGCTTCGAACGGCGGCATTCACTTCGCCGGCGTGGCTCTTCAGACAGGAAAGACCAGCAGGGTTCTTGAGCTTTCCCAGGCCGGCGGCAGCCGCGGTGCGGACGGCATCGCTCGAGTCGTCGAGCGCTTCGCAGAGGTGGCCGACGGCCGAAGGATCTTGCGACGCACCGAGGGCGAGAGCAGCCTGCGTGCGTACGCGGAAATCGCTTGCACTTTTGAGCTGCTCGACGAAGTAGTCCACCCTCCCCTGCGCGCTTGCCGGCACCGGCAGCGCGGTCGCGCAAAGGAGGACACCGGTTGCGAGAAAACGGAGCGCCGGTCGGATCATCCCAAGGTTCAGAATATCATGCTCCTTACGGTTCGAGCCATTACTCGTTTTGACGAAGCAGCGCACAAATGTATCGCGACGTGAACGGACGATTCGCTCCTCTCTTCAGCACGCTGCCGAGAGCCCAAGCATCGATGTGCGCGCGCGCCTTTCCGCCGCTCGGGTGGACGCGCTTGTCGGCGTTCGTGCTCGTGCTTTCGACGGCGCCGAGCGCTCGCGCAGCCAAGGTCACCGTCACGGCCGGCACGCGCATCGAAGCGAGCGCGGCCCGTGATCCCAGCGTGGCGAGCGGTGTGGTGATTCGGGGCACACTCCGCGACGATGTCGGGGCGCCCGTGCCCACCAGCCACGTCGAGATCGCGTTTTATGTCGATCTCGTCGGCGCGCCGCCGGGCCAAGGCGCGGCCTTGGCGTTGCCGGCACCGAGACCTTGTTCGCGGACGACGACCGGCGGGCCCGATGCCCACGAACCTCACGTGGCCCCGGACGCCTACGTCGTCGACACCGACGCGCTCGGAACGTTCTGCATCGCGACGGCGCTGCCCACCCCACGCGCAACGATGAAGCTGCGATTCGCTGGAAGCCTACACCTCGAGCCAACCGCGGCGGAGGTTCCCGTCGATCTCGCGCTTTCGCCCGCGGCCCTCGCGTTCGACCCCGCCCCCGCGATCGTGTCGCTCGACAGGCCGGCCTTCATCGTGAGCTTTCGCGTCACCACGACCGGCATCGCCAAAAACGCGCTTCGCGTCTCGCTCCGCGACGAACGCGATCGCGCGCTCGGGACGGGCGCCGTGGACACCGACGGCTCGGCGCGCATCGAGGTGGCGACGCAAGACTTGGCAGGCCCCGGCTCGGGCGAATTCCGCGCGGCGCTCGAGGGCGAAGGCGTCGCCCCGTCGGTCGTCGTTCATCGCATCGAACGCCACGCGCGCGCGGAGATTGAAATCGTCGACCTTCACCCCGAGGGCGCCGCCGAAGAGGGCATTCCCATCGCCGTGCGCGTTCGTTCGCCGCGCGGGCCCGTTCCCTCGGGCTCGGTGGAGATCACCGCGTTCGGCAGAGCGGTGGGCACGAGCAGCGTGCGGGACGGGCGCGCCGATGTCGTCGCGACCTTCAGCGTGTCGCGAGCGTCGTCGGTGCCCACTTCGCTTCGCTACTTGCCCGACGCGCCATGGTGGGAACCCGGCAGCGCGCGCCACGTCAACCTGACCGCGCGCCCCACGAGCCCCTGGCGGCGCTTGCCGCTACTTCTGCTTGGCGCGCTTTTGGCGATCTGGATGCTGCGCGGCTCGCTCCGACGCCGCCTTTGGCGCGCGAGACCGCCTTTGCCCGACGCCCCCGCTCCACCGACGGGCTTGCTCCAGGTCGTTCGTCCTCTCGCTTTCGACGAAGGCTGGACAGGACGCGTCGCCGACGCTCACGACGGCTACCCGGTTCGCAAAGCCAAGGTGTCCATCGTGCTCCCCGCATTTCCGGGCGCTCTACCGAACGCTGGAACGCTGGCCGAGACGGTGACGGACTACGACGGTCGCTTCGCAGTCGACGCGAAGGCCGCGCGCGGGGGCGCGGCGATCCGCGTAGAGGCTCCCTGGCACTGCACCTTCGAGCAAGCTCTGCCGCCACCGAGCGAACTCGCCATTCCGATGTTGGCACGCAAACGCAGGCTCGTCGCGCGGCTCGTCGAATGGGCAGCGGCGGAATGGGGTCCGTGGGGCACGGGCCGAGAACCGACGCCCCGTCAGGTGGCCGCCCGCGTATTTCGCAAGGCCGGTGGATCCCGAGGAGCCAAAGACGATCCCGCGGTGGCCCGAGCGGCCGCGGTGAGGACTTGGGCAGAGGCCGTGGAATCGGCCGCCTATGGCCCCGACGGCGTCGACGAAGAGACGGAGCGCGCCGTGCTGGCGCGCGAACCGCGGAACGTGCCGCGGCC
>DATEMX010000726.1:0-3203 GCA_035275365.1 Polyangiaceae bacterium
AGAGAGCTATCGCCGTGCCAGCGCGCAATTGCCGGCACCTACACTGTCAGCCGCCGCCCGCGAGACCAAACTTGAAAGGCCAGTTGACGTTGGACGGGGACGAACTCGAAGGAAACCGCCACCCTTTCACCTGCCGGACGACGCACCCTTCGACGCGCGGATTGCCGAGCGACGAGCCGGCGAGACTCGCACCGCTGACGTTGCCCTCGGGTGCGATCTGCCACTGGACGGTGACGCCGCCCTTGAGGTTCGGGTTTCGTTCGGCTTCGCTCTCGTAGCAAGCGCGGAGCGCGCCGATGTGTGCCATCACGACACGGCGAATTTGCTCGGGCGACAGGCCGCCCGTCCCCGAACCCGCCCCGCTCGACACGGCAACTTGCCGTTCGCCACTACCGGAGCCGCTGCCGGTGCCGCCCATGCCGTTGCCGCCTTTGCCTGCGCCACCGGGACCGCCCGAGCCACTGCCGAGACCGCCGCCGTTGCCGAAGCCCCAACCCGTGTTGAGCGTGCCCGATCCAAAAGGCACACCGGGGCCGGTGCCGCCACCGCCTGGACCCGCACCCTTGAGGCCGGTGCCGGAACCCATGCCGAGGACGATGTTCTGCGAATTGAGACCGCCGAGCGCCGCGGCGACCGAGCTGATGGTGCCGAGCGTGTGCTTGATCTCGTCGCCTGTTTCGCTGGCGAGGACGTCGCTCACGCCGCCGAGCCCGTTTCTGATTTCGCCGGGGAGCTCGGTGTGATCTTCTTTGCCGCTCTTGCCGAGCTTGCCCTCGGCTTCGGCCATCTTCTTGCCGCCGCCTTGTTTCTTGGTGTCGTGCGCGCCCGGATCTTTCACGCCGGTGCCGCCCGATTTGTCGGCGCCGGGGGCAGGAGGCGGTGGCTCCTCGATGAAAGCGCGCTGCACACCGAAGCGAGCGGCGATCTCGTCGGGGTTCGACAGCTCGGCCGGCTTCGGGATCGGCGGAGGCGTAGTGAGCGCGCGCACGAGGCCGAATAGCCCGATGTGCAAGACGACGGAGCTAACGAGCGCGAGACCCACGAGCAGATCGCGGCGGCGCTTCTGTGTGATGGGCGGCGGGGCGAGGCCGAACTGAAAGAAGATGGAGAAGGTACCGTATTGGAGGAGACCCCAATCACCTGGGTAAAGCGGCACCGGCGCGACCGCGAGGCGAGTGGGATCTTCTTCGCGGCCACGCAAGCGCAAGAGGCCGCTTGTGACCCCACGCGCGTCGAGCTCCCACCCGGACGCGGCGGCGCGCACGGGCCGCTCGGACGCGAAGAGGCCGTCGGGCATCGCCATGCTGGCGCGCGGACCTTCGCCGAGAATGTACGACTCGCCGACGAGGAGGCTCTTCACCGAGAGCACGGTCGTGCCCCAAGCTGCGGCGACTCGAAGAACGGTGGACGGTTGCGCGGGAGCGGTTTGTACCATCAAAAGTTGGGGTCGCGTTGGGTCTCGGAAAGTTCCCGCATGAAGGAACGGTGCCCTAAGTCCCCCGCCGCGAATTCGGCACGTACGCGGCGCAAGAAATAGACGAGCTGCGGAGCCTTCAACCTTCCCTCGACGTCGGTCTCCGTAAAGCGAAACTGTTTGGTGCCGCCGTCTTTTCCGGAAACGGATACACCCGTCGCACCGGCGTCGGCTGGAGATTTCGCGGCGAGGGACTTCGCTTCACCGCGCCCCACCATGGCGGGCGCCGCAACGCTCGAAGCGGTGTCGGGATCTGTACGTGAAGGTGCCGACTCTTTAACCGGTGACGATTCGGTGGCGACGGGTTTCGCGGGCGGGGCCGATTTCGGCGCGCCCTTGCCTTTGCCTTTGGGCTCTGCGAAGCCCGTGGTTACTGCGAGAAATAGCGCGCCTATCGTCACGGCGAGGGCGAGCGAACCTCTCAGCATAGGCGCCATCCTACCGAAAAACGCGGTGTGGCACTACTGCCGCTTGGCCAAAGTCGGGCCCCCCCACGGCACCGCCGGCGCCGACCTACCAGGTCTCGACGCTCTCGAGTCTGGCGGCCAAAAATTTTCGCCGCGACCAAATGATCGCGCTTGATGTTCGGTCATTCAGCGGCGTTCGACCGCTACGAACCGCGTCTTGCCTTCGCGACGAACCTTGAAGAGCACCGCGCTACCGGTGGGCGTCTCCTTGGTGTGCGCGACGACGTCTTCCGCGCGCTTGATGGGCGAGCGGTTGACCTCGATGATCACGTCGCCGGGCATGAGCTGCCCATCGGCAGCTCCACCGGGCGCAACGCGACCGACGACGACTTCTCCTCGGCGATTCGGCGATTCGCCGATCTCGATGCCGAGGCCTTGCGGCGCCGTGGATCCCGACGACGGCCCGTGCGTGGCCGACACGGGAAGCGGCTCGTCTTTGAGCTCGTCGAGGGTGACAGCGAGGGTTTGTCGCTTTCCGTTGCGCGAGATCTCGACCTGCGTCTTGGCACCAGGCGCGTGGCGAGCGACCATGCGCGGCAAATCTTCGGAGCTCGGCACGGGAGCGCCGCCGACACTCACGATGACGTCGCCCGCCTTCAAACCGGCGCGCTCCGCGGGACCGCCCGCCTCGACTTCGGCGACGAGCGCGCCCTTGCTCGCGTCCATGCCGAGAGCTTTGCCGAGCGCTACGTCGACGGGTTGAATGGCGACCCCGAGGCGCCCTCGCGCGACGCGACCCGTGCCGATGAGCTGCCCCACCACGTCTTTCAGGGCGTCGACGGGAATGGCGAAGCCGATGCCGCGTCCGTTCGGATTGATGGCGGTGTTGATGCCGATGACTTCGCCCTTGAGGTTGAAGAGCGGACCACCGCTGTTGCCGGGGTTGATGGAAGCGTCGGTCTGAATGAAATCGTCGTAGGGGCCGGCGCCGATGGCGCGATCTTTGGCGCTGACGATGCCCATCGTCACGGTGTGACCCAAACCGAATGGGTTGCCGATGGCGACGACATACTCGCCGACACGCAGCACTTCGCTCGAACCGAGAGCCACCGAGGGGAGATTCTTGGCGCCGTTCAGCTCGAGTACGGCGAGATCGAGCCGCTTGTCGCGACCTACGACCTTCGCGGAGAACTCGCGTTCGTCGGCGAGCTTGACCTTGACTTGATCGGCGTCTTCGACGACGTGCGCGTTGGTGACGACGTGGCCGCTCGGATCGACGATGAACCCGGAGCCGAGCGCTTGCTGCTTGTAGACCTGATCGC
>DATEMX010000727.1:0-7062 GCA_035275365.1 Polyangiaceae bacterium
ACTTGTCGCCGCCGATGTCGAACGTGCGCAGCGTGGCGGGGCGCGGGTGCACCGTCTCGATGACCGAACGATAGAGCTCGTATTGCTCGTCTTCTTCGGGCGGCGCGGCCCGGTCGACGTAGAGAAACTCGGTCCGATAGAGGCCGATTCCCTCGGCGCCGTGATCGACCGCGAGCAGCGCTTCGGCAGGAAATTCGATGTTCGCCCGAAGGTGCACGGCAACGCCGTCGGCCGTCGCCGTCTGCTTGTCGCGATCTTCGCGGAGGTGTCGCACGAGCGCGATGTGCTTGTTGGCGCGCTGTTCGGCCTCGGTGATCATCTCCTGTGTGGGGGCCACGGTGACCTCGCCGCGGAACCCGTCGACGATGACGATGTCGCTCGGGCCGATGCGGCTCAGCGCGTCGGCCACGCCGACGACGGCGGGGATCTCGAGCGCTCGCGCCATGATCGACGTGTGGCTCGTGCGCGTTCCGACCTCGGTGATGATCGCCACCACGGGCTCTTTCACGAGCGCGGCGGTGTCGGCAGGCGACAAATCGTGCGCCAAGATGACGCTCGGCCGAGCGAGCTTTGGAAGCGCGGCGCTCTTGTCGGACCCCGAGAGCGCGCGCACGATGCGCTCGCCCACAAACGCGACGTCGTGACGGCGTTCGACGAGGTACGGGTCTTCCATGTCTTCGAACTTGTCGCAGAGATCTTGAATCGCGTTGGAGACGGCCCACTCCGCGTTCTGCCGGTTGATGCGGATGTTGCGCTCGACGCCTTCGAGGATGAGCTCGTCGCCCAGCATCTGCACGTAAGCGTCGAGGATCGACGTTTCACCCCGCGCGTGCCCGCTCTTGACACGCTCGACCACCTGACGAATGCCTTCTTGGGCGCGTGCGACGGCGTCCGTGAAGCGCCCGATCTCGACGTCGGCTTCGTGCGGTTTGATGGTACGCCTCACGAACGAATGGGCGACGGCGCCGACGATGATCGTCGGACCGATGGCGAGGCCGTGCGAGCCTGGGATCCCTTTGAGAATCACCGGGCGAACGCGCTCCTGTCCCGAGCCGGGAGGCACCGTCGCCGGAGGCACGATCGTGCCTGTCGCGGGCATCGTCCCGCTCCCTCGCCTCCCCTTGGCTCCTATCACGCCGACTCTCCGAACTTCGACGCTATCAATTGCCCGATGGCAGATACAGCTTCTTGCGAAGAAGGCCCCCTGGCAATTACGTCGACCACCGTTCCCTTCGCCCCGCAGAGCAGCAAAACGCCCATCACGCTCTTGGCATTGGCCTTCTGCCCGTCGCGTGCGATCTCGATTTCACAGCCGAAGCGGCTCGCGAGCTGTACGAGCTTGGTGGCGGCGCGCGCATGCAAGCCGAGGTTATTGATGATTTCGAAGCGCCCCTCGGCTGTCGGATCGGTCATTCTCAGGAGCCTGCCTCTCTGCTGGTGGTCGCGCGACCCTTCACGTGCCCCCCCTGCCCCCTCGGGCGCCCCCGCCGAGGATATCCGAATCCGGCACTCTTTCTTGAGGTCTACCGAGGTCGCGATGCACCACCCCGATGGGCAGCCCGGTGGCCTGTGTGAGCTCACGCGCGAGGTGGTCGGTCACGACGACGGAGCGGTGGCGCCCGCCCGTGCACCCCACGGCGACCGTCAGATAGGCCTTTCCTTCGCGCTCATAGCGCGGAAGCGTAAAAACGAGCAGGTCTTTGGCTTTGGCGACGAACTCTTTCGTTTCGTCGCGCTCGAGGACATACGAAATGATGGCCGGATCGGTGCCGGGCAGGTGGCGCAGGTCGGCCACGAAATTGGGGTTGTCGAGAAACCGCACGTCGAGCATGAGGTCGGCGTCGACAGGGGCACCGAATTTGAAGCCGAACGACACGAAGCGGATGCTCATGCGCGGCACTTCGCCCGCGCCGGGTCCGAAGCTCGAGACGATACGCCGGCGGAGCTCGTGAATCGAGAGCATCGTCGTGTCGATGACGTGCGTCGCGCGCGCCCTCAAGGGCGAAAGGCGGTCGCGTTCGAGCCGAACGCCGTCCAAGACCGCGAGCGCGCCGCGCTCGGCTGCCGTTTCGGGCACGGTCGAGAGCGGATGCGGTCGCCTCGTCTCGCTGAAGCGGCGCAAGAGCGCCTCATCGGAGGCATCGAGGAAGAGGAGCGAGATGTCGCGCGAGGCCGAAGCCGCCAGCGTGTCGAGTCGCGCGCCCAAATCGCCGAGGAAACTCCGCACGCGGACGTCGATGCCGAGCGCCACCAGGCTAATACCCCCCGCGTCGCATTCGGCAAGCGTCTCCGACAAGAGGGTCGTGGGCAAGTTGTCGACGCAGAAAAAACCGAGATCTTCGAGCGCGCGGAGCGCCGTCGACTTTCCTGCTCCAGAGAGGCCCGTCACGACGACGAGGAGGCCACGGGTGGACGTCATCGACGGTTTCCTTCCGGACCACCCGGCCGCACGGCGGGCGGGCTCATCGATTCAGGCTCGGCGATAGGGGTCGGCGAGATGAGCGCTCCCTCGATACGCTGAAAAAATTCCTTCGCGCCGTGGTGTCCCGCGTCTCTCAGCAACTGATTCCTCGCTGCAATCTCCAGAATGGAGCCCATGTTACGCCCTGGCCGCACGGGAATCACGAGCTCACGAATCGGAACGCCAAGGATTTTGTCGAAGTGATCGTCGACGCCCATGCGGTCGAACTGGGCGTCAGTCGACCATTCCACCAATTTGACTACGATATCGATGCGTTTGCGCTCGCGCACCGATGTCACTCCGAACAAGTCTTTGATGTTGAGTATTCCCAGGCCGCGGACTTCGATGTGGTGTCGCAGGAGATCTGCAGGCTGGCCAAACACCATCCCCGGGGGTCGATAGTCGCACTCGACGACATCGTCGGCGACGAGGCGGTGCCCGCGCAGGACGAGATCGAGCGCGCACTCGCTCTTGCCGATGGAGCTCGAGCCTGTGAGCAAGAGCCCCACGCCGAAGACGTCGACCAAAACGCCGTGCAGCGTGGTTCGGGGCGCGAGGCGGTCGTCGAGGAGCGCATGAATCGCCGTGATCGTGCGGCTCGACCGCTCTTGCGACGACAAGAGCGGCGTGCCCGACTCGTTCGCGCCGCGTAGGAGCTCGAGCGCGGCCTTGGCGCCCCGCGTAATGATGACGGCCGAAAGCTCGAGGCCGAAGAACCCGCGGGCGGCACTCGCTTGCCTCTCAGCGTCGAGGCTCTCGAAGTAGGAGACCTCGGTCTCGCCGAGGATTTGGATTCGCGTGGGAACGACACCGTGAAAGTGCCCTGCGAGAGCCAGACCCGACTTCTGAATGCGCGTGTGCGTGATGCGACGTGCGAGGCCTGCGCCTCCAGCGACCAGCCGAAGCTCGATCGACAACCCTTTGTCGTTGAGGAGCTCGCCGGCCGTCGTCGTCGAGCGAACTGGATGCTCCGAAGGCTGCACTTTCGTCCCCTAACTCTACTGCGTCAGATCCTCATCATAGGGTTTCGCCAGGTTTTCGGGACACATCTTGGCCCCAAGCGACCCTTTCGTCAGGCCGCGCGGCCTTCTTCGGCCGACCGGACGAGGCTGAAGGCCTCGTCGCGGCTTCGGGACGCCAAGAGCTTTTGGCGAAAGGCGGGATCCCGTAGGAGGCGCGAGATGCGGGCGAGCGTCTTCAAGTGCTCGCCCGTGGCGCGCTTGGGGGTCACCACCGCGAAGAGGATGTAGACCGGTTTGTCGTCGATGGCGTCGAAGGGGATGCCGGACGGACAGAGGAGGAGGGCCGCCACCTGTCCGCCGATGTTCTCGATGGCGCCGTGCGGGATGGCGACGCCATCGCCGATTCCGGTCGATTGGAGCGACTCTCGCTCGCCGAGGACACGATAGAAGTCCGCGCTGCCCGGCGACGCGGCCGCCGTGCCGAGCAGATCGGCCAACGCTCGGAGAGCTTCGTCTTTGGATCGCACGTCCGAAGCCTGGACGGCGACCCTGACTCGTTCAGAAGATAGAATGTCGGTCAAAATCATGGGCCTTTGCCCTCAGTGCGGCCCCACCCCGATTTGAGAATGACGGTTTTGACGAACGTATCGGTGCTCTATTCCTCCTGGTCGACGTTTTGATCTACCACGGCGGCGGCTGCGGCAAATTGCCCAGCGCTCGGCGAGCCGTGCTTCTTCTTGGCAACACTCGCCTCTTTGCCACTGCGAATTTGGCGCTCGAGCTTGTCCAAGACGAGGTCGATGGAGGCGTACATGTCCTCGCTCTGTTCACGCCCCTGATAGTGCTCCGAGCCCGCGGAAATGCGCACTTCGGCGACGTGCTCGATGCGCTGCGTGTCGAGGATGACGTGCGCTTGCATGGGCTGGCGAAGGAACTTCTGAAGCTTCGCCATCTTCTCCTGCGCGTACTTCTTGACGGGTTCGCTCGGCTCGATGTGACGGAACGTGATCGAAATGTTCATGCTGCCTCCTTGCCGGCGAGCCTAGGACGACGAGCGGCGCGGCCGCTCGACCCCCCAGGTCGTCTTGATGGTCTGGGGCCATGGCCCCCGCCCCGAATCGTGCGAGTCGAGACGCCACAACGCCACCTTGGGGCGACGGTCCCAGCTTTGACGATGTGGAAGAAGAAAACGCGAATTTCCCACTGACGCTCTTCTTGCTCTACCGAGGATACGCTCGGAAAGAGCATGGCTTAGAATAGCTTCTTTCGCTTGGAAGAAGCCAGTATGCCCAGCATTTCACGGTATTTGGCCACCGTGCGGCGCGCGATCTGGATTCCCTCCTTCTTTTCGAGCATTTCGACGATGGCTTGGTCGCTGAAAGGGTTCGATTTGTCTTCTTCGTCGATGATTTTTTTGATGGCCTGTTTGACGCTCTCCGAGGCGATGTCTTCGTCTGCTACCCGGCGAATCGACGAATTGAAGAAATACTTGAGCTCGAAGAGGCCTTGGGGTGTGTGAACGTACTTGTTGGTGGTAACACGCGAGATGGTCGATTCGTGCATGCCCACGGTTTCGGCCACGTCTCGGAGGATCATCGGTTTCAGGTAGGCGACGCCTTTCTCGAAGAACTCGCGCTGCTTGTCGACGATGCACTCGGTGACACGGATGATGGTCTTGCGCCGCTGCTCGATGGCTCGGATGAGCCACTGCGCGTTGCGCAATTTTTCGCCGATGAACTCCTTGGCGTGGGGGTCGCGGAGCATCTGCTTGGTGAGCGTCTCGTTGATGTAGAGCCGCTGCACCCCCCGATCGTTGTCGAGCACGACGTGCCGATCCCCGTCCTTGATGACGTAGACGTCGGGCGTGATGGCGATGGTCTTGTCGTCGGTGTCGGAGAAGTTTCGCGCGGGCCGGCTCTCGAGCTTCTGAATCTCTTGGGCCGCCTCGTAGACCTCTTCGACCTGGATTTTGAGGTCACGGGCGATGGCTTGGTAGTTGTGCTTCTCGAGGTTGTGCAAATGACGGTCGACGATGGAAAGCTCGAGGTCGTCGAAGCCGTAGGCTTCGGCTTGCACGCGCAAGCACTCTTGCAGCGTTCGCGCGCAGACGCCGAGCGGGTCGAACTCCTGCATGATGCGCAGGACGTCGGGGGCGTCCTCGGCGTCGAGCCCGGCTTCCCTCGCGAGATCTTCGATGGTGAAATCGGGGGTGCGGGTGCCGTCTTCGCGGTCGATGCCCTTGAGGTCCAGGTAGCCCTTTTCGTCGAGGTTGCCGATGACGAGCTCCGCGAAGCGGCGTTCTTCTTCGCTGAAGTCGCTCATTTGGAGCTGCCACTTCAAGTGCTCCTGAAGGTTGGCCGGCCGCGTGAGGTTCTGCTCGATGGGGGGCAGATCTTCGAACCCGCCCCGCGTGGACGGCAGCGGCGCTTGGAGTGTTCGGTTCTCGAGGAACTGCTCCCAGTCGACCTCTTGGACCTTCTTCTCTTGGGCCCGCTGAGACATGTCGGTGTCGCGCTCGAGCCGCTCGGTCTCCCCGATGCGCTCCTCGACGGGCCGCTCCGACGTGAGTGGGCTCGGGCTCGATCGATCGGTGTTGTCGCGCGGCCGCGGGTCGATTTCGTCGTCGGCGAGGACGGGGTTGGCGTCGAGTTCCTTGCGAATCTCGTCGATGAGTTCGAGCCGGGAGAGCTGCAGCAGCCGAATGGCTTGTTGCAGCTGCGGCGTCATGACCAGCTGCTGGCTCAGCTTGATTTGCTGCTTGATTTCCATCTTTAGGAAGACGCCTCTGCTTCACCGCTCAAGTGAAATTGAACTCCCGTTCCGGACGCTCGCCCCACTCTATCATTCGAAGCACACAGAATCTGCGGAATCGTGCCAAACGAAGGCCCGTCCTCCGAAAGGAGGCCAGTCTAGCGAATTCGTTGAAAACTTGCCGGCATGTTTCCGCCCGCGCCTGCTTGATGGATGGCTGAGAAACTCATGTCCTCGCTCTCGGGATCGCTAGTTCGCCCGGCGGTACCGTTCGGGTCCACGATCCGAGGTAGCGACCCACGACCAAGGGGTGCTCTCGAAACGCGTCGGGGGGGCCCGATGCCTCGATTCGGCCGTCGACCAAGAGCACCGCACGGGTACACACGCGAAGTGCCTCGCTCACGTGGTGGTCCGCCAGCACGACGGCGACGCCGTCATCGGCTCGGCGGCGCAAAAGATCGCCGAGCCGTTCGGCGCCCGCCGGATCGATACCGGCAAACGGTTCGTCGCACACGAGCACGCGAGGCCGCCCGACGAGGGCGCGGGCGAGCTCGAGCCGGCGCCGTTCGCCTCCCGACAACGCGCCGGCACGCACGTCGAGACGATCGGCGAGCTCGACGCTGCCCGCCCAGGCAGCCGCTCCCAGCGGAGGCTCGACGCTGCGCGTTAGCGACTCGAACGTGGTGAGGTTTTGTTCGACAGTGAGATCCCAGAGGACACTCGGGCTCTGCGGCACGTATCCGATTCCTCGCCTGGCACGTTTCCACAACGGATCGCCAGAGATGTTTTGGCCATCGAGCTCGATGCGACCCGCCGCGATGGGGCTTTCGCCGACGAGGGCGCGAAAGAGCGTGGTCTTGCCAGCGCCGCTTGGTCCGAGAACGCCGA
>DATEMX010000728.1:0-2071 GCA_035275365.1 Polyangiaceae bacterium
GTCGAGGGCGATGCTCCACGCGTGAAGGCCGCGTTCAAGGCGCAGGCCGAAGTGCTCGCCGAAGCCGGCGTCGACGCGCTCATCATCGAAACGATGCGCCAGCCGCAGGAGATCTTGCTCGCGATCGAGGCGGTCCACGAGGTCGCCTTGCGCGAGCTCCCCGTGGTCGCCCAGGTGTCGATCGACCAAGACCTGGTCATGGCCGACGGCACGTCGATCCTCGCCATGGGGCAGCGGCTGAAGGAGCTCGGCGTGAACGCCATTGGCGTCAACTGTTCGACGGGCCCGCAAGACGTGTTCGCCGCCGTCGAGAAGTGGGTCTCGCTCGGCATACCCATCACGGCCGTGCCCAACGCGGGCCTGCCGCGCCGGGTCGACGAGCGCCTCATCTACGTCGCTACACCGGAGTATTTCGGCGTGTTCGCGCGGCGCATGTTCAAGCTCGGCGTGCGGCTCATGGGGGGGTGCTGCGGTACCACGCCCGAGCATGTTCGCCGCATCGCCGCCGCCGCGCGTATGGCCGGCAGCGCAGCTCAGGATGGCGGCGATTTCGGAACCGCAACTCAACTCTCCTACGCGCCGCCGCCCGCCGCCGCGAACGTCACGGTCGTCCCCACCGCCGAGAAGAGCCGCTTGGCGGCGAAGATCGCCGCCAAGCGCTTCGCCGTTTCGGTCGAGGTAAACCCGCCCATAGGGCTCGACTTCGAAAAGCCGATCGCCGCCGCCAAGATGCTCATCGCCGCGGGCATCGACGTCATCAACATCGCCGATGGCGCGCGCGCACAGGCGCGCATGTCCAATGTCGCGCTCGCGACGCACATGCAAAATCGGCTCGGCATCGAGACCATCGTCCACGTGTGCGGGCGCGATCGCAATCTCCTCGGGCAGGTGGCTCACTTGCTGGGCGCGCACGCGCTCGGCGTGAAAAATCTCGTCATCATCACGGGCGATCCGCCCAAGCTCGGCGATTTCCCCGACGCCACGGCGGTCTACGATCTCGACTCCATCGGTATCCTGCGGCTGGTCTCGGGGCTGAACCGCGGTATCGATCCGGGCGGCAAGCCTCTCGGCGCGGCCACCTCGTTCTTCTGCGCCACCGGCGCCGAGCCCGCGGCGCTGAACTACGGGCGCGAATTGCAAAGGCTCAAGATGAAGGTCGTTGCCGGCGCCGAGCTCATCATGACCCAGCCGGTCTACGACCACGCCGTGCTCGAGCGCTTCTTGCGCGACGTGGAGCCGCTCGGCGTGCCGGTGCTCCTCGGCCTCTTGCCGCTCGCCAGCTATCGCAACGCGGAATTTTTGCACAACGAGGTGCCCGGCATGCTCGTGCCCGACGAAATCCGCGAGCGGATGCGCAAGGCGGGCTCCGGCCCTTCGGCCCGCAAGGAAGGGGTCGCCATCGCGCGCGAAATGCTCGCCGCCGTTCGCTCGCGCGTCGCCGGCGCGTACATCATGCCTCCGCTCGAACGCTACGAGTTAGCGCTCGAGGTCGTGGACGGGTTTCTCGAGTAGTACCGACGATTGAACGACGCCCTCGAGCGCGATCTCGCTCTTCGCCCGAACGGCAGGCCATCCCTCGCGGCCGAGCGCCTCGAGGGATTTCGCTACGAGGGCCGCGTCGAGCGGCTCTTTCGAGAAGAAGGCGAAGATACGCTCGGGGCCCGGAGAGTCGTCGAGGACGATACTGCCGGGAACCTCCCACCTTCCGACGTGCTCGAGGTGCCCGCTCTTTTGGCCTCGAAAGGGAAAATAGACGTTCGTCTTGGCGCTCCCGTCGATGGACGCGACCAAGAGCCACGGGCGTGTGGGATCGCTCTGCGTGACCACCGCGCGGATCTCGTCGCCCGCGCCGAGCTCGTGGTTGAAGCGGTCGACCGGGAAGACCCGCCCGCCCCGGCGCGCGACCAACAAGAGCTCCGAGGCCCCCTTGACGCGCTCACGCGCGTCGCCCTGGCCTGGCGTCTCGTGTTCGCCGAGCGACGAGACTCCGGCCGGCTGGCGAAAGAAGAGGAGCAACGCCGCCGCGCAAGCGACGAGCCCCGCAAGAACCCCGAGGCGCGCCGCGGAGGGC
>DATEMX010000729.1:0-2159 GCA_035275365.1 Polyangiaceae bacterium
GGTGTGGCCGAGCCGCTCTCGGCGGGGGCGATGAGCGATGGTGGCGCCGAAGGCGGCGGAGCGAGCGTCAAAGATACCCTCAGCCTGGTCGGCGGGCTCAAGCGCGTCGTCAAGGGCAAGCCGAACGTCTCGCTCGTCTTCTGGTTTTCGACGATTCGCGAACACCCGCTCGGCGGGCTGGTAGGAGGGCTCCTCGCGTGCAATCCACAGTGGCGTGACTTCATGGGCGATCGCGTCGATCCCCTGCAAGACCTCGACGGGGTCGCGATGTACGGGCCGCGCATGTCGGAGACTTCGAAGCTCACGGTGCTTGCCCAGTCCCGCATGGATGACGCGAAGCTCCAAAAGATCATGGGGTTTCTCGCCCAGCAAGGCGGAGGCTTCATCGACTCCGAAGGTCCCCTGCGCGCGGTGCGTTTTCACGCCGACCGCGCCGATCGCGTGGCGTTCGTGCATCCGCGCAACATGATCGTCGTGGCCCCGCCGGAGGGATTCGAACAGCTCCGCGACCAACGCGAGCCCATGTCGCTTCCGCCGGGACGCGGGCAGGCCATGTCGCTCACGATGGTGACGCCCTGGCGGCCGCTTCGCGCCGTCGGAGCGCACCTGCCGGAGTCGCTCAGCGAGATTCGCATCAGCGCGTTTGCCGCGCCCGACGGCGGGGTCAACCTTCAAATCGAATTCGACGACCAAGACGCCGCCTCGGCGGAGGTCCACGCACCTCAGATTACCGAGCAGGTGCGCGGGCTAGCCGGTCCGCTCCTCAGCGACATCGAGTTCGTCGCGCAGGGCCATCACATCGCCGCTCAAACGCACCTAGGGCGTATTACGAGCGCTCTCGCGCTCGGGTTCGTCCGCGGCTCGATCTGCCCGGCCGGTGGCTTCGACGGGGGCCGATCGCACTGACGGCGCCGATGGGCCGGGCGCGGCTCCAGCGAGTTGTCGGAGCCAGCGATCGGCCTTGTCGGGATCGACCGACGCCAGACATAAGATGCCGCCCCGCCGGGGCACGAGCACGAGACGCGAGCGCCCGGCCAGGCCGGGGAGCAGGCTCGTAAACGCGAAATCGAGCCCGAGGCCGAGCAGCGCGATGAGTAGCCCCGTGCCGAGCATCGACGGCGACGCTGCGCGCGCGCCGTCGACGATGAGCCCGACGCCTACATAGCTGCCGAGCGCGAGCGCGAAGAGCCCCGCGTACATCGGGAGCCCGGGGTAGCGCACCTCGCGGGTTGCTCGAATGAGGCTACCGCTCGGAATGACGGAGACGTGCTCTCGGAGAAGCTGGCCGAGCATCAGCGTTCGCCCGCGCACCTCGATGCCGCTCTGCGAGAACGTGATCTCGGCGGGGCGGCGAAGCGCGAGCACATAGCGGCCGATGAGTCGCCCACCTTCGATGACGAAGAGGACGCCCGTCAGCGCGAGCAGAGCGGTGAGGGCGGGCCCTCGCGGAGGGACGGAGAGCTCGCCGTCGAGGGGTGTAAGTGAGGCGTCGATGTTGGAAGATCCTTGGCCCATTCGCGCGAGGCCCCCAAAAGACCACTCCGGGCCGATAGGGGCAAGGGCTGAGGTAACGGAATCCTCTCGGAAGGGCCAGTGGGATCGGATCTCTCGCCGCGCTGGCCGGGCCTACGCCTGGGCGAGCCTCGAGTCGAGGATGGGGCCCGGAAGCTCAGGACCGACGAGGTGCGGGAGGATGCGGTTGTTGCCGTCGACGCGCACGACGGTGGGAACGTGCGCTTTGGCTTCTTCGGGCTCCATGTCGGCGAACGTGGCGAGAATGACGAGATCACCCGGCCGGTTGAGATGGGCCGCGGCGCCGTTGACGCAAACGGTGCCCGAACCACGCTGGCCCGAGAGGGCGTACGTCACGAGGCGCGACCCGCTCGTCACGTTCCAGATATGCACCGCTTCGTAGGGGAGGATTCCGGCGGCATCCATGAGGTCGGCGTCGATGCTGACACTGCCTTCGTAGGCGATGTCGGCGTGGGTGACGGTGGCGCGGTGAACCTTCGACTTGAAGACGTTGAGGCGCATGTGCTGACTCTGCGTCGGAGCGTAGCGGCCTGTTCCACTACAGGTCCACCCACTCGACCATCGGAGTCTAGGTCTCACCGTGCCGGCCGGCAAGGTCCGGCCGAACGCGGCCGAAAAACTTGGCC
>DATEMX010000730.1:0-2388 GCA_035275365.1 Polyangiaceae bacterium
AGCCGATGCTCGCCGCGTCGATCTCCGCGAGGGCGAGATCGAAGGCTTCTCGAGAAATTTTGCCGGCCGCGAGATCGGCGCGCAGCCGATCGATCTTGACAGCGATCTCGCTCACCGTTGCGCCGCGCTTCGTGTGTTGAAGCGCGTATTCCTCTTTGGCCCTGTTGGCCGTCCGCGTGAACAGCTCGCGCAGGTCTTGAGCGTCGACCTTCATGCGCCGCTTGAACCACACGTTGGCCGCCTCGCCGAGCGCCACCGTGCCCGCGAAGGCGATCCCCGCGCTGACCACCATTCCATAGCCGGGGATCAACTTGACCAACTGGCGAGCCGCTTCGCGCAGACCCATCCCCGCGCCCATCACCCCCATCAGCTCGGTGGCGCGCTCGGGGGTCACCTCGATGCCGTGGAAGTAGCCGATGGTGGCGACCATCGCCATTTGAATGGGCGTGAGGACGAGGATGTCGGCGACCGGGATAGGCGCCAGCGCCACGGCGCTGGCGATACCGGCCTTCGAGTAGATGAGCGCGCGGATGCGTTTCTCTTTGAGCGCGGAGTCGGCCTTCTGTTGCGCGATGAAGGCGTCTTGTAGGGCGCTCGGCAAAAGCTCGGTGATGCGCTGTACGAGCTCGGGCACGCCGATGCCGCGCTTGGCCGACACCATCATCACTTCGCCTTCGCGAAGGCCCAGCTTGTCGAACACGCTCTCCAGAAATTCGCGCTTCTCGTCTTCGTCGAGGAGGTCGACCTTGTTGACGACGGTGATGCTGCGGGCCGACGCTCCGCGAATCGCGCGCTGGAGCTTCTCGTCCTCGGCGGAGATGGCCGCCGCGCCGTTGAGCACGTGGATGATGAGGTGCTGGTTTTGGAGCATGCCGAGGTCGAGCACGTTGTCGAGTGAGAATTTGCTCGTACCCATTCCCGGCGTATCGGTGAAATCGATGCCGAAGCGCTCGGCGACCTGAGGCCCCGTCGTTTCGTCGGTGCGCATGCTCACCCGTGCCACCTCGGAACCGTAGATGGCGTTGAGCAGAGACGATTTACCGGCGTTGCCGAACCCGGCGAAGGCGACCTTGGGCTTCGTTGCGAAGCGCTTTTGTACGTGGGCCACGATGTCGTCGATGCCGTCGATGGGGACCGGGCTTCGGACCATCAGCGCGGATCCTCGGCGAGGGGCAGCGCCACTGCTGCCGCCGCCGATCCTACCAGGCTGCCGATGCAATCGGCCAAGACGTCGAACATGTCGACCGATCGACCCGGCACGAAAGACTGATGAAGCTCGTCGGAGACCCCGTAGAGCGTCGCGGCGACCACGGACGCACCGATGAGCCAACTCGTGCGAAGGCTCCACGTCTTTCGGATGGCGAGAAAGCACAGCGCGCCCAAAACGGCGTAGACCCCGCCGTGGAGCACCTTGTCGTAGCTCAGCACTTTGAGGTCGGGAAACTTCCGCCCCGGGACGGACGAGAGAGCGAAGATAAGTGCCGCCCACCCAGCCGCGAACGTCCAAAAACGCGGCGCTCCGACCATGTAAGGCCTTCTGGCACGCCTGCCGGACAAGAGCAAGTTGGCGCTGATAGAATGTAGGCTCCGGAGGAAAGCACCACATGGCAACTTGCAAGTCGTGCGGCAACGAGGCCGATCAGCTCGTCAGCGTGAAAGTGGGCGGCAAAGCCAAAAAGCTTTGCGAGGATTGCGCCGACCGTGCGCGCGAAGAAGCCGAAGTGGCGGAAGCGAGCGAGAGCGTCGTTCAAGACATGATGGGTTTCAAGGGACGCCGCTGAATCCACGCGGCTCGCTTCGTTGGCTACTTGGCCGGCCGGCCTTCGCCGTCGACGAAGATTGGCTTCGGAAGGCCGTTGTCTTCGAGGGCTTTGACGGCGGCCTCCTTCGGCCCGACGAGGACCACCGTCGCGCGTGAGAGATCGAGGTATTGCGCCGCAAGCTGGCCGAGATCGGCGGGCGTTGCCGAGCGCTGCGCCGCGAGATCTTTCGCGTCTTGGTCCGGGGCAAGGCCGAGCGCCGCGTTCGACGCCAGCGTGCCGGTGGCGCTGTGCAACGTGGAATACGTTTCCAACGCTTCGCCGTTGATGAGCGCCCGCAACTTCTCGACCTCGGGATCGGTGACGCCGTCTTTGGCCATCTTGGCTACTTCTTTCCTCGTTTCGCCGAGCGCGGGGGAGATCGCGTCGGCGCGGATCGCTGCGCGAACGACGAACATGCTGGGGCCGCGCTGAGCGTTGAAACGAGAGCGCACGCCGTAGGTCCAGCCGTGGTCTTCTCGCAAGTTTTGGTTGAGCCGCGACGTAAAGGAGCCTCCGAGCGCGATGTTGAGCATGCTGAGCCGGGGATAGACGGGATCGGCGGCCGGAGGGCCGCCTCGCGCGATCG
>DATEMX010000731.1:0-2795 GCA_035275365.1 Polyangiaceae bacterium
GCGGGAGCTCTTGAACCCGCAACGGCTCGCGGCGAGGCGCGCCAAGATCGGCTCCGAACGCACGCACGCACCGCCGCAGTTCGAGCTCGTCGAGTACGGCACCACGCACCTCAGCATCGCCGACGCGCAGGGCAACGTCGTGGCGCTCACGACCACCGTGAACGATTATTTCGGTTCGGGCGTCTTCGCTCCGCGCTCCGGCGTCTTGCTGAACGACGAGCTCTCCGATTTCACCGATCCCGCCCTCGCTGCGCGCTTTGGCGCGTTTCCCAACGCGGCGCGCGGCGGCGCGCGCCCCGTTTCGAGCATGACGCCGACCATCTTCTTTCGCGATGGCGCCCCGGTGCTCGCCGTCGGAGGCTCGGGCGGATTGCGAATTCCCGTCAACGTGACCCAAGCGGTCGTGTGCCGACTCGTCTTCGGAAAGAGCGCCTCCGACTGCGTCGCCGCGCCGCGGTTTCACGTTCCTCCGGTGGGCCCCACGCTCGCCTTCAACCCCGAAGAGCTCCCGCTCGCTGCCGTTCAACTCGACTTGCTCGAACGCGGCGAACAAATCAAAGAGCTCCAAGGTGCCGACACGACGGCCGTGCAGATGGTCGGCATCGAGCATGGTGACGCCGGCGTGCAGCTGCAAGCCGGGTCGGACCCACGCAAAGGCGGAGCGGGGCTCGTCAAGTAGCGCTGGCTTTGGCATGCCGGCATGTCTTGACGATCATCGAGCGTCTTTCCTTGGGTCGGCAAACCGCGGGGGCACGGAAACATAACGGTTCCCACGCTCGACGTACCTCCAAGGGCGCGCGACCCACGCGCCCGCGTAGTCGATGTTGATGCGCGCTCCCCGCGCGATCTTGCCTCGCTCGCCGTCGACGAGATAGAGGTCGTCGCCGCACAGGTCGCGAGCGTAGTCCGCACCCGAGATGCCGAGCGCTTGGCAGAGTTTGCCGGGTCCGTTGGTGAGGAGCAGCGCGGTTTCGGGCACGTTGCGCCGTCGCGACATCAGCGCCAGCCCTTCGACAGGTTCGAGCGCTCGGATCAAGACGGCGTGCGGCTCTCCTTCGCGCGCGACCACTATATTGAACGCCCAGCTCGTGCCATAGAGGAGAAAGACGTACGCGTGACCCGGCGGGCCGAACATCGCTTCGGTGCGCTTGGTGCGGCCCCGAAA
Source organism: Polyangiaceae bacterium (assembly GCA_035275365.1). Lineage (GTDB taxonomy): Bacteria > Myxococcota_A > Polyangia > Polyangiales > Polyangiaceae > DASWDH01. The sequence goes on from DATEMX010000731.1 coordinate 1,166, forward strand.
GCTGTGGGCGGCGCGATCGGCGGGACCGCGGTACGCCTCGCATTCGACGACGCGACCCGCTGTCACACCTTCACTCGTTCGACGTACGAGAATTTTTCCGATGCAATCGGGTGCGACCGCGAGCACGGACCGCGCGTAAAACGAACGAGGGAGCTTACGTCCGCTGAGCACCTGTGGTTGTCTTAGCCTTCATGAAGCGCTCCCATCTAACTTTTTGTCTCCTCCTCGCGCCGGTCGTTTCGTGCGGGGCCAGCTCTTCGGCGGCCAACGTCGCCAAGGAACCGGAAACGACGCCGTCACCCGCATCGTCGGCCGAAGCCGACCCAGCATCGTCCGCTGCGGCGAACACCGACCCGACGCCGTCCGCCACCGATCTCGCGACGGTCCCGACCAAGTGTGCCGACGGTCAAGCCGAAGGCGTGTGTGCGCCACCGAAAGCGTTCGTGCGGGCGCTGTGCGGTGCATATCCCAAGCCCGACATTGCGCTCATCCTTTTCTCGAAGAGCTCCCCGTTCACACGCGTCTACCTGAACCGCAACATGGAGGCTTGGTACACCTCGGGGCAGCAGTCGATTTCGGCCAAGCTCGTCTTCGACGAAGAGGTTGTCGTTTTGGCCCACCCCAAGGGCAGCACTGGGGGCATGGTGATTGGCAACGGTGGCACGAACTACGACGTGCTGCGCATCGACGGCGTCTGCTCGTCGGTCGAGCCCGAAGCCATCTCGCTCAAGCGCCCGCCCGCGCCGAAATACGCCAACATCCCGTGGCAGCACCTCGAGCAAAATGTTCGCGAGGCTCTGCTCGACGATTCGTCGATCGCCAAGGCCGACGCAAGCCGTCGCAAGGAATGCAAAGGTACGACCGGTCTCGGTATGCTCACCCCGGGGTGTGCGAGGGCCGACGACAAGCTCTCGACGACCATCGCCGAATACATCACGCGCGGCGGCCAATCGCCGATGCCGAAGTACGCCCGCTAGAACACCGATCAGCTCGACGACGGCAGCGACACGACTCGTAGCGTTAGCGCTGGCTCAGCGCTAAATGGGGTCAGCGCCAAACGGACTGGGAGCTGGGAGCACCCTCACGGACACCGAGCTGTGCGGTGAGGCGGGCGTGATCGCTAATGCCCTTGGGATCGAGATTGAACCAGACGTCTTCGCCGGACTGGGCGAGCTGCGCAACCTCTTCGAAAAGGCGATTCAGCTCGGGGCTGGCGGTTTCCCCGCGCTCGAGGCGGTTCTCGATTTCGCTGTACAGAACGGCAAGACGGTTCATTTCGGAGGACGTCATGTAGGTAAGATACCGCAAACTTCGCGAAACACCATCGACGGACGACAATTCTTCGAACGATCTACCGCGGTTGAAGGATTGCGCTACGGGCGGTGGTCCTAGGGTCGACTCCGTAGGACGTGATGCGACCGCGCAGAACGGCGGCAATCGAGCGCATCACTTGCTGTTGCCCGTCCTTCGCGGTATCGAAGGCCCCTCGAAGTACCTGGAGAGGTGACCGAGTGGCCGAAGGTGCATGATTGGAAATCATGTGTATCTGAAAGGGTACCGAGGGTTCGAATCCCTCCCTCTCCGCAAGTTTCTGCTTCGAGCCGGTGAGGCTCGAGTTTTCGCCTAGCGA
>DATEMX010000732.1:0-7838 GCA_035275365.1 Polyangiaceae bacterium
TTGGACAACGCCTCTTCTTGCGCATGGGTCAAACTACCTACGGTGACGACGCTGAGCCCGTCCCCCCGAAAGACTCGTTCGGCCGCGGTTTGCACGTCTTTCACGGTGACGTCGGCGAGTTGGTCGTGCCGGTGCCGCGGAGTCGGCGCGAGTCCCGAAAGCGCGGCGAGCGCGTAGTAACCAGCGAGCGCTTCGGAGTCGTCTTGCATCGCGTGCGTCTGCCAGCGGTTTCGAGCCTTGGTTCGCTCGAGCTCTCGCTCGGTGGGGCCCGCGCTGGCGAGCTCGGCCAGCACGCCAAAAATTTCGCGAGCCACGAGCACTACGCGATCGTGCTGCGCCTCGGCGGCCACGTCGAACACGCCGTCGTCCTCATAGGCTTCGTAGAGGGCCCCCACGTCGTAGCAAAGGCCCTTGCTGTCGCAGATGCGCTCGTAGAGGCGCGTCGCCATGCCGTCGTCGAGGACGCGCAAGAGCATCTCGAGCGCTGGCTCCGCCGGATCTTTGTCGGGCATCGCACGAAAAGCAACTCGCAGCGTGGTTTGGCTGGACACGTTCGGGACATGCCGCATGCGCCGCTTCTTTTGCGGGGCCGGGGGCGCACCGGGCTCGACGCGATCGCCGACCGAAAGCCTCGCGAAGTGGCGCCGTGCGAGGCGAAAGCAATCGTCGGGATCGATGGCGCCGCCGAAGCAGAGCACGGCGTTTTTCGCCGTGTAATGCCGGGCGTGATGGCGGCGCAGCATGCGACGATCGAAGCGGGCAAGCTGGGCAAGCGAACCCGTGATGGTAAAGCCGAGCGGGTGCGTCCCGTAGACGAGCTCGCGCACCAAGTTGTCGGCATCGATCTGCCGGCCCTCGTCGTCGAGATCTTCGAGAATCTCTTCGCGCACGATGCCGCGCTCGATCTCGATCGCCGAAAAGCGCGGCTCATCGACGACCTCGGCGAAGAGGGCTATCGCTTTGCCGACCGATTCGGGGGGCAGCGTGAGGTTCATCGTGCCGTAATCGGATTGCGTGGCGGCGTAGAGCGACGCCCCGAGCTCTTCGAAGGCGAGAGCTTGATCGTGCGACGTCTTTAGTGACGGCGAACCCCGATAGAGCATGTGCTCGAGAAAGTGAGAGATGCCGTTGCTCTCGGAAGTCTCGTAGCGGGAGCCGACGCGAAAGAGCATCGTGGCCGTCGCGCGGCTCGCGCTCTTGCGGGGCACGGCGAGCACCCTGAGCCCGTTGGGCAGGACGTCGTCGTAGTGCCGCACGCGCCAGCGGACGCTGCTCGCTGTCTTGGCGCGCGAGGCGCCCCTCACTCTTCCTCGCCCTCGGGGGCCTTCTCTTTTTCGGGGGCCTTGGCGTAGGCCTCGTCGAGCTTGGTCTCTGCCTTGGCAGAATCCCGCAACCGCATCACGTAGCCGTTCAACGCGTCGGCCTGCTTGGCAGCGAGCATCGCCGAAACGAACGTGTCGCGCTCTTTGTCGAACGCCTCTTTGGTCGCCGGCGCCTTCTCTTTGAGCTGGATGACGGCGTAACCGTCGTCGAGCTTGACTAGATCGTCGGGCGCGTCGCCCTCCTTCTCGAGCTTGAACGCGAGCTCCGCAACGCTCTGGCCGCTCGCAACTCCGGGAACGGGGTCGGCGGTGGAGTTGAACGAACCGGAGATTTCGACGCGCGGCCGGTCCGCGGCGACCCTGCCGTCTTCGGCCTTTTCGGCGGCCTTGCCCTTGTCGCTCGCCTTGCCCTTTTCGGCGGGCAGCGCGGCTGCGACGGCGGCGTCGAACTTGGTTCCCGCCTTGACCGCCGCGAGCACCTTCTTCGCCGTCTCGGCGGCGAGCGCTTCGGCCTCGTGGTTGACCATCAACGTCTTGGCGGTGTCGCGGCGACCGAAGGCTTCGGCCTCGGCGTCCTTGTACACGGCGTCGAGCTTGATGACGTGGAAGCCGAACTGCGACTGTACGACCGACGAAATCTGGCCCGGTGAGAGCGCATACGCCGCGTCTTCGAACGGCTTGACCATTCGCCCGCGTTGAAAGCACCCGAGATCGCCACCCTCGGCGGCTGACGTATCGTCGCTTTCTTCGCGCGCCACCTTGGCAAAATCTTCGCCTTTCTTCACGCGCTCGAGGGCTGCCTCGATCTTCTTGGAGGCCTCGGCCTTTTTCTCGTCGGAGGCTCCCTCGGGCACCTTCACGAGGATGTGCCTGGCGCTGCGGCACTCCGGCAGAAACTGGGACTTTCGCGTCTCGAAGACGCGGTCGATTTCTTCTTTGTGATCCTTGGCCCAGGCGTCGATGGCGGCGTTCGAGAGATCGAGCGCGTGGTGGGCAAACCAGCTCCGCTTGAACGACGCGAAACGGATGATCGCCGTCGATTTCTCACGCTGATACGTCATGAAAGCTTCGTCTTCACCGACGCGAACGCGCGAACGGATGAGATCGCGCATGCGAGACGCGAGGAGCTCTTCGCGCTGCATCACTTTGAACTCGGTCGGGCTACGGTTCGAAAACTGCCGCACCACCTTGTCGTAGACCTTGTAGTCGAAGGCCTTAGTCTCCGGGTTGGTGACCGGCAAGACGCGCAGTCCATCGTCGCCGAGCTGCAGCGCGTAGCCCAGCATGCGGGCTCGCTCGACCGGCAACGACACGCGCGCCCGACCCGCCACGAGCTCATCGTTGAGCTCGTTTTCGGACACCGAGAGCCCGAGCCGTTCGGCGTCCTGCACGAGGAGCGTTCGCTCGACCAAGCCGTCGAGCACGAGGCGCCGAATGCCGAGCGCCTTGAGCTGCGCGGCCTCGACCATCCGCCCGGGAGCCGTGAGCATGAGCTCGGCCTGGTACTCCTTGGGCTCGAGGCACCGCCCGCGGACCTCCGCCACGCACTGCTGGCGGATGCTCGCGGCCTTGCCCTGGGCGCCGGGACGAAACTGAACCACGAAGACGACGACCGTCGCGACGATGAGGACACCGTAGACGGCGGACGTGAAACCTTGTTGGCGTAAACCCTTGAGCATGACCGATGGGGACCTGGAGCCCGGCGGGCAATACCACGCAGAAGCCCTCGGGTCACCTAGAACACCAAACGGTTGAGCCGTTCGGTGTTCCAGGTTCTTCTTCGCCGAGGGCCTCGCCCCCAAACCCCGCCGGAGCAAGGTTCAGACCGTGGTCACCACCCGAGCCGTTTTTTCGATCTTGAGGGCGAACCCCACCTCCGCCATGGCTTCGTCGAGCGTCGCAACGCTCTTTTCGAACGCGACCTCGTACCAGGTGTCGAGCGTGTGCGAGGGATCGGCCGGGTCTTGCATGGGGCTGGTGAGCGTGCTCGCCTCGGCGTAGCCGCGCGCTACTGCGCTGCTCGCGACCGCGCGCGCGCGGTCGAAGAGCTGCGAGGTGGGATCGGTTGGAAAATCGCTGCGCTGGGCGCGGACGACGATCTTCACCGCGAGGGAGTCTCTGGCTCTGACCGAGACCCCGGAGTCCATGATGAGATTGTCGCGGACGCGGTCGGCAATCTGTACCTCGTCGCCTCGGGTGCGATAGAGCTCGAACCCTGCAGCCACGAGGGCTTTCTTGATGTCGGTAAGGCTGGCTGACATGGATGGGAATCGAGACCGGGGGCCTACTTTGGGGTGACGTTGAAGAAAACGGTCCCTTGCGAGACTTTGCAAGGTAGGGCCGCGCCGTCAAGTCGCCATCACGGAAACGGGGGAAAAAAGAACGTTCTGCCAACGCTGTTGCTCCTCTGCTAACGTCACGAGATGGTGAAGAGGCGAAGTTTGACCCCTACCACCGGAAATCTCGAGGGGGATGTTCACGCAACGAGGCGGGGCAGCGGCGGGGCTCGAAAGGAGACCACCGATCGCGTGCTCATGTGTCAGGGCGCTTCGGAGCTCTCGGGCTGGGCCCTCAACATCAGCCGCGGGGGGATCCGCGTCATTCTCGAGGACAAGGTCGAGCTGGGGCAGGAGTACGAGGTTGCCGTCGGCGACGACGCTCCGGGCGTCCGCCGTCGTGGCCGCGTGGTTTGGGTGCAAGAAGAGCAGGACGGCGTCATCGCGGGCGTCGAATTCACCGACGCGCCGACCTCCGACGCGCCGCCCCTCGCGCCCCGAAAGACGTAGGCCAAGTCGTCGCTGGGTCTCGCTCCCTCCATTTGGGTGATCGCGATCGGTCCTTGCGAAAGTCTGCGGGAGTAACGCTAGGTATTGCAGCCGGCGGCGGCTTCTGCGAAATGAAAGCTCTGGCGGACGACCCCCCCAAGGAGCCCCACCCATGTCCGGACCGACGAAGAGCGCACTCCCCACCTGCGGGCTTTACCGCACCACCAAGCCGCTGACGGGACACGAGGAGCAATTCCCCGCGGGGTTGCTGGTGTATTTTCACAACCATTCCGACTCGGGCCTGCCGCAGGTCCTCTCTCCTGACCACAACGTTCACAACCGTTGGCACTTCCACGGTCCGGGTGTCGAATTTCGCGGTCTCTCGTGGGCCGACAGCTTGGTCAAGGTGGCCACCGAGGGGTTCTACACGCTGCGGCGCGAGCTCACGTTCGACGGCGGAAACTGGCCCAAGGGTGCGCTCGTGCAGCTCGGCTACACCCGCAGCGCCGAGCCGATCCTCTTCATCGGTCAAGTTCGCACCAAGCTCGATGAAAACGACCTTTGGTTCTCGGACCGCGGGGTCGGCATTCCCCGCGATCAGATGTCAATCCTCGAACAAGTCGTGATTTTCCAGGAGCCGACGCCCGAGGGAGGCGACGATCACGGCCCGGCGAATGTCCACTGAGATGTCGCCAGGCCGAGCGCTCGCTCACAAAGTCGCCAAGCTTCTCGTGGAGAAGTCGCGAGGCGAGGAAGCGGTTGCCGTATTGGCCGCGTGGGCAGCGTCTGGGCCGAACGACGAAAAAGGGCAGGCTCTTTTGGCCGAGGCGCTACGCCTCGACCCCGGGAGCGCTCTGGCGAAGATGGCGTTTCAGCGCATGGAGGGTGTCCCCGCCGAGCAGGGGCCCCTCGATCAAGCGATCGCCACATTCGACGAAAAAGCGCTGCTCGACATCGAGAAGCAATACAAGCGACCCGTTTTTCATCGAGCCCAGCTTGGCTTCAACAACAACGTGCAATACAAGGGCGCGACGTATCACGTCCAAACCGAGGACTCGGGCATCGATCGCCCGCACGTGATTACCCACCTTTTTGCCGACGGCGGTCGCGTCATCAAGAGCTTCAAGCGCACCTACGCCAACGAAGCGAAGCGGGACGACGTCGCCGCCTTCGTGCGCGCGCTCATGAAGGCGCAGCACATGGAAATGGTCATCGCCCTGCGCGAGGGCAAGTTCGACGAAGTCGTGGCTGGGCGCGCGGCCGGCGGGATGACGGTCCTCGAGACGCCGCCCGAGATCAAGGTCCGCAAAGGTGCAGGCGACGATGTACGCAAGGAACGTCCGGCGACTGGGCCTATCGCCCAGGCCAAGGAACAAGGGAAGATTCGTGTACGCCTGACGACGGTCCGCAGCTTGTGGGGAGGCCCCGATCGCTACGAGCCGCGAGGTGACGACGTCGTCATCGGGTCCGAAGGCGAAATCGCCCTCACCGGCGAACGCTTCTCTGCACCCAAAGAGGCAGTCTTCACTTACCGCGCCGGTAAGCTCGTGTTGACCGATCTCGAAGGCGGAAACGGTGTCTTCCTGCGGACCCACAACCCCGTCGAGCTCGTCTTCGGCGATGCATTTTTGGTCGGCGATCAGGTGCTTTGCCTTCTCGCCAATCCACCCGATGACGACGGTCCGGGCCCGGGGCCTACTTACTTTTATGCTTCACCACGCTGGCATTCCTCGTTTCGGCTCGTCCAGATATGGGAAGGCGGACAGCACGGCGCAACCTGCGTAGCCAAGGGCACTACCGTGCAGATCGGGCGAAAGGTCGGGGACATGACATTTGCCGACGACCCGCTCGTCAGCGACTACCACTGCGCCATCGAAGAGCAGGCCGGCGCCGTCGTGTTGACCGACCTGGGATCTCGCGCTGGTACTTTTGTGCGCATTACAGGACAGCGCGAGCTGCTCGACGGCGACGAGATCGCGATTGGGAGAACGCGCCTTCGCGTTTCGATACCTTAACACTACTGCCGGCAGCAGCAGTAGTTCTGCCATGGCTGGCCAGCCTCGCTCCGCTGCTGCGAGAATTCTATTCGGTCAGGTTGAGTGGCCTTATGGCCGCTACGATGGTCGATCTGGTAGCGAGAAATCTAAGCCAGTAGTGCTAGGCCGCGAGCGCCCCGGGCTTTCCGCCGATCTTCCGCTTTGGAGCACAAAAACGTGCCGCTCCAGTCTCGCAAGAGACTGGAGCAGTTCAAGCGGTTGAGGGGAGAGCCTTCGATTCTATTTGACCCAGTAGCGGGTCATGCGGCGATCGCCCTTTTTGATGAGCTTGCCGTCGGCCACGAGGAGCGACAGGGCGCGGCCCAGGTCGACCTTGGAGCCAGACTTCGACATGACATCGCCCTTGCTGAAACCAGGCTTCAAACCCCTGGCCGAGGCGAGGGCCGTCTCTTTTTGCCTGGCAACCTCGTCGGGAGAAGCGCGACGGCGCCTCCGCCCACCAGCAGCGGCGGCAACGACAGCTCGGCGGCCCTGAGCTACGGGAGCCGTAGCGGCGATAGCCGGACGTGCGCCACGCGGCCTACCACGCGTGCGGCCGGAAGCCACCGAGACAACCGCCGCACGACCGCCGCCGCTCTGGTCGGCGAGATCGCTAAGCGATGCATTTCTCATCGCGTCGAGGACCGACGAGACGAAGGACGAGGCAATTCGTTCGAGTTCTACACGTAGAGTTCCCATGAACGCGGCTTATTGCACACCACCACCCATTTCGCAAAGGAATTGGTGCGTGGCGACGGCCAATCTGCTTTGAGTACGAAGCGGGTAGCGACATGAAAGCCGTCGACAATCGTCAAAAATGCCTTTGCCCCCCGCACGAATGCCTGATCTGCGCATGTCGCGATATGAAAAAATTGCGCGTTCGAATAGCGGCGTCAGTTTCTTGACGTGTTTAAAATCTGCCCGCTACCGACAAGCCCGTAAAGCCCGGCGTCGCTAGGGCGATGGGCAGCACCCGCGCCGTTGCACCTTTCGAACGGTCCGACGGCCACAGAATCATCGTTCCCACGAACGCCGATGCGAACGCCCCCGCTCCGATGAAGCCCAGCCGGGCGACGAAACGGTTGTCTTTGCCATCGGCAGCCGCTTGCAACAGCTCCGAACAGATGGCAGCATCGCGCAGACTGGGCGGGTTGCATGCCCCGTCGGCCATCACAGGCCCCTGGCTCGGCTTTGGGAACCTGTTGGCGAGCTCGGTCTTCTTTTCGTCGAGGCGCTCGTCGGCCGATACCGCGGCCAGCGTATAGCCTATCCCGACAGCAAGCGCGCCGGCGGTGAGGAGCGCCTCTCCCACCAACACGTACGGGCGGGAACTGCCCCCTCGACCGCTCTCGGCTGCGCGGGGCGCCGGAGGAGCCGCTAGCGCGCTGGTCAATGGAGATACCAGCGCGGGGCGAAGGACCTTGCCGAGCACCGCGTTGGCCACGAGGGCGTCGCCTTCATTGAGGTTCGCCACGGAGGTAAACGCCGCATAGTCGGGCGCCGTCACGACCACCGTATGCCGGCCCGGGTTCAAGGGGATGGGCTTGCCGTGAACCGTAGGCGGCAACGGATGACCGTCGACCGTGAGCGTGGCGTTCGGGGGATCGGCCGGCATGACGATGGTGACGGTGGGAATCCGCTTCTTCAAGGACTCCCGTTTGCCGGGCAATTGTGCGCGAAAGTCCTCATTGCCGCCGATGGGGAGATCACCGGAG
>DATEMX010000733.1:0-12729 GCA_035275365.1 Polyangiaceae bacterium
TCTCGTCGCTCCTTTTGCTCGTCACCGGTGCGTGCTCCGCCAATGGATCGACCGGTTATCCCGCAGCGTCCGAAATCGACGCCGGCACGAGCGACGCTGGCGACGTGACGGGACCGGCTCCGAGCTGGGCCGAGTTGCCGGCCGTCGTCAAGCCCGACATCGAGCTCGCGCGCCTGCCGTCGCGCGAGGCGCAATACGAGAAGCTCTGCGCGACCGAGCGCGGCGACAGCTTCTACCAAAAATTGTGTGGAGGGTTTCGCCCCAACATCCGCGATCTGGCCGGCCTGCTCCGGTTCGTAGGGCTCGATCGCGACCGCGCCTTCGCCCTCACCGGCAACTCGACGTCGCTCGTCGCCATGAGCGTCTCCGCGATCAACCCCCGCATCATCGTGTTCCCGCGGGTCGGCGGCGATCTCGAGAAGCCCAAAGAGCTCATCGCTATCGGGTTCGTTCGTGGCGAGCAGTTCGTCGAGATCGCGAGCCGTGATCTCAAGACAGGCGAGCCAAATTTTTACCTCTTCAGCTTCGAGCAAGAGTGCAGCTACAAGGGGTGCGATCTCGCCCACCTGCTCACCGAGGAAATCGAGCATGGGTGGACGGCCTACAGCGTCTACGCCGAGCAAGACCTCGAGCGGACCTCGTTCGACTGCAAGGCTTGCCACCAACCGGCGGGGTTCGGAAAGCCCAAGATCCTGCGCATGCAGGAGCTGGCGAGCCCCTGGCTGCATTGGTTCCCACAGCGCTTCGTCCGTCGCACCGACTCCGATCGCGTCCTCACGACGCAGTTCGCGAGCACCCACGACGTCGACGCGCAATACGGCGGCGTGCCAGTCAAGACCATCGTCAACGCGATCGACGAGGGTAGCGGCGCCCAGCTCGAGGCCTTGATCCGCGCCGAAGGGTTCGGCGATCAGCCCAATACCTTCGATCCCCGCATCGAAAACGAAGCACTCGATGGCGGGATCAGCCCAACGTGGCAGACGCAATACCAGGTGTCGCTGCGGGGCGAAGCGATCGCGGTGCCCTACCCGCGCGCCGACGTGACCAACGAGGCCGAGCGCGCGGCGGCCACCAAGGCCTACCGCGACGTCGTGAAAGGCACGGCTCCGCGCGCTTCGCTCGTCGACGTTCGCAATGTTTTCTCGCAAGACGCGATGGAGAAGCTCAACTTCGTACCCCAGCCAGGCGCCGACGGCAGAGCCGTGCTCGTGCAGATGTGCTCGCGATGCCACGACGGGCGCGCCGATCCCGCGTTGAACCGCAGCAAATTCAACGTACAAAAGCTCGACGCCATGCCGCGCGCGGAGCGAGATCTCGCCATCGCGCGCTTGCGGGAACCCGAGACCTCTTCGCTAAGAATGCCGCCGTGGCGTGCCGCTCGCATGACCGAACAGGCGACGCAAGCTGCCATCACCGAGCTCAGCAAGTGAGCTTGCCGCCTTTTTAGCTCTTGGCATGCTCGCGTAGCGAAGTCATCAAGTCGCCCCACCACATTCCCATCGTGCGAATGAAGGCCTGCGCTTCTTGCCCGTGACGCACAGGGTGGTCCGGCCGAATCTGGCTCCAGCCGCGGTGACAAACGGTGACCAAGGTGCCGCTCGCGCTCGGCTCGAACAGTACCTCGACTTCGGTTTTCTCCGAAGGAGCGAAGTTGGCGGCCCGCCACTGGAACACGAACCGGCTCGGCGGCTCCCAACACGTAATGAGGCCCGTCTCGACGACGCCGGGCCCCGACTTTCGCTCGAAAGACTCGAAGAGACGGCCGCCGAGCTTCGGCTCGAGGTGAACGACGCTGCGGTTTCGGCCCACGCGGTACTTCAGGCCATCCCGCCACCAGGCGTCGATCTCCTCGGTGAAGATTCGAAACGCCTCGCGGAGCGGCACTTTCACGAGCACCGACACGACGGCTCGATCGCCGGGCGGCGCGGAGCCTTCGCCGCTCATGTTTTGCGCCTTTTGCCGCGCCGCTCGGCGTGCGCCTTGAACGCCGAGAGTTGATCGCCCCAGAATGCCTCGACCTCGTCGAGCCACGTTCTCAATTCGGCGAACGGACCGCGCTCGAGCCGATAGACACGCACTCGCGCGTCGTGCTCGAGCTCGCTCTCGGTGACGAGCCCCGTCTTGCGCAACACCCGCAGATGCCGGCTCATCGCGGGCGGTGTCATGGCGAGCTCGGCCGCGAGCTCGCCCGCCTTGCGCGGCTTCTTGCGCAGCAGCTCCACGACGCCTCGCCGCGTGGGATCGGCGAGCGCGACGAGGGTTCGATCGAGGTTACTCTGCTCGCTCACGAGGCCCCTTGACCCGCTGCATGAACCACCACAGGTGGCCCTCGGGGTCGATCGCTCCGTAAGTGCGATCCGACCAGTAGTCGTCGCCGTAGTCGTCGGTGCGGGGCTCGCGGATGATCTCGGCGCCAGCTTGGACGGCGCGGGCGTGATGAGCGTCGACGTCGTCGACGTGAAGCGCGAGCGCCTGGGTGACACTGCCACCGAGCGAACGCGGACTCCGGAACGACCTTTGCCACGGCTGTTCTCCTTTCGAGCCGCTCACCATGACCAAGCCTTCGCCGAAGCAGAGCTCCGAATGGACGATGGAGCCGTCGTCGCCTTCGACCTTCATTCGAAGCTCGAAGCCGAATGCTCGACAGAGCCAATCAATCGCGGCCTTGGGATCATCGTAAAAGACGGAAGCGCTGAGACGGGGCCAGCCCGCGGGCGGTGGTTTCATGGTCGGTCCTCTCCGTTGCGTTGGACGTTAATGATTAATCTAAATCGAAACTATTGTCAACGACCACGTGACCGGCCGGCCGCTCGCGACACTTCGAGCGTCACGGTCAGTCCTTGCGTTGGCGTATGCCCGCTCCGACGATCGATCTGGTAGCGAGAAATCCGCGGCAGTAGTGTTAGCCGGCGAGGGCCAACGATTCGCTCACCTTTTCGAGGAGGGCGTTGGGCGTAAAAGGCTTCGCCAAGAAGGCGGCTCCTCGACCGATGGCTCCCGAGTGTATGACTGCCCCGCCGGCGTAGCCCGACATGTAGAGCACCTGCATCCGCGGGCACGTAGCCGATAGCTCTTCGACGAGCCGGGGCCCGCTGATCTCGGGCATCACGATGTCCGTCAGGAGAAGATCGATGGCGGCCGCATGCTCGACGGAGATGCTGCGCGCCTCGCTCGGCCGGCGCGCTTCGAATACGGTGTGACCGTTCTCGCGGAGCACGCGCGCAGCGATCCGACGGACGGCCTCGTCGTCTTCGACCAAGAGGATCGTCGCCGCTCGAACGGGAGCGCTCGAAACCTTGCGCGGAACGGACGATGCCTCGGCGCGGTGATCGACACGAGGAAAGTACACCTTGAACGAGGAACCCAGCCCGAGCTCGCTGTAGACCTCGATGCGGCCGTTGCTCTGCTGGACGATGCCGTAGACCGTCGAAAGCCCGAGCCCGGTCCCCTTGCCGACCTCCTTCGTCGTGAAAAAAGGCTCGAAGATGCGCTTCCTGGTGGCCTCGTCCATCCCCGTGCCGGTGTCCGACACGGCGAGCATGACGTGAGGCCCAGGGGCGCCCCCCTCGTGCTCTTCCGCGTAAATGTCGTCGAGCTTGACGTTCGACGTCTCCACGATCAATTTGCCGCCTTCGGGCATCGCGTCGCGCGCGTTGATGGCCAAGTTCAAGATGACCTGTTCGACCTGACCCGCGTCGATCTTGGCGCACCCAAGAGTGGGCGACAGCTCCATGATCAAGGTGATGTTTTCACCGATGACCCGGCGCAGCATCTTCTCGACGTTCGTCACGATCTCGTTCAGGTCGTGCGCTTGGGGCTGCACGAATTGTCGGCGACTGAAGGTGAGCAGTTGCCGCGTCAGCGCGGCCGCCCGACGAGACGCCGCCAACATTTCGCCGACGTCCTCGCGAATCTGGTCCGCGGGCAGCGCCGCCATGACGAGCTGGCCGTATCCGTCGATGACCGAAAGGAGGTTGTTGAAGTCGTGGGCGATGCCCCCGGCGAGTTGGCCAATGGCCTCCATTTTCTGCGCCTGCCGGAGCTGCTCTTCGCTGCGCCTCAGCGCCTCTTCGGTCTCGATGCGCTCCGTTACGTCTCTCGAAATCCCCACGAGGCCGATGATGTCGCCGTGAACGCTGCGGACGGGTGCCGTCGTCTCCGAGAGCCAGCGGCGCAGGTCGCCTCGGCGGCGTTCGCGCAGGACGTCGAGCGCGGGCGTTCCACTCGAGAGAATGGTGCGCTCACCGTCCTCGTCGCCGTCGCCCCTGAGCGGATCGATCTCTCCGACGCGCTTGCCGACGAGGTCACCCGGCTCTTGCGTTCCGAGGATGGAGGCGAACGACCGATTGGCCCGAACGAACTTGAGCTCCTCGTCCTTGAAGTAGATGCCGTCGGGCACGTTGTCCATGAGGTCGTGCAGGAGCTTGCGCTCGTACGCGAGTTCGTTCGCCATCCGAAATCGAACGGCTGCTTGCTCGACCTTGAGGCAGAGATCGTTGGCGTCCCATGGCTTCGTCACGTACGCGAAAATTTTGCCCTCGTTGACGGCGCGGACGACCGCCGCGAGATCGGCGTAGCCCGTGAGCAGGATGCGCAGCGTCTCGGCGGTCGTGCCGAGCCTCGCCAAGAGTTCGTCGCCCGTCATCTTCGGCATCCGCTGATCGGTGATGACGACGGCGATGTCCCGCTCGCTCTCGAGCAAGGCAAGCGCGGCCTCCGCCGAATCGGACTTGAAAACCACGAATTTCTCGCAGAAAAGATCCTCCAGCGCGACCAGCACCTGCGGCTCGTCGTCGACCAGTAGGATACGGTCCTTCACTCTAGACTGCATGATTTCCTCTCCCCGGCCCGAGCGGTATCCGCACCGTGGCCTTGGTTCCGCCGCCCTGTCCGTCGCTGAGCTCGAGCGTTCCGCCGTGTTTGCGGATGATCGAGTAAGTAATGGAGAGACCGAGCCCCGTTCCCTGCCCCACCGGCTTGGTCGTAAAGAACGGCTCGAGCACGCGCTCGCGTATGGCCTCCGGTATGCCCTTTCCGGAGTCGACAACCTCGATGACGTATTCGCCTCCCTCGGCGCCGGTCGCGATCGAAATCCTCCCTTCGCCTTCGATGGCATCGATCGAGTTCGACACTAGATTCATGAGGGCCTGGTTGAGCAAGCTGGGGAAGCAGTCGATGACGTCGGGCTCGCCGAATTGCGTCGTCACGACGATTCGGTCCTTGAAGCGATGCCTCAGGATGACGAGCAGCGACTCCACGCACTCGCGAACGCTGACCTTCTTCTGCTCGCCCTCGTCGAGGCGCGAGAACGTCCGCAGCTTCACGACGAGATCGCGGATGCGCTCGAGGCCCGCGCCCATCTCGTGAAGGCGGCTCTCAGCGCGCTCCCAGCTCTGGCGGCCAGTCGCGGAGAGCCCCGCCCCGAACTCCGCGTGAGCCCGCTCGAGGCTCTGGCGCGCGGTCCCGAGGTGGCTGATGCTGAAGGCGAGCGGGTTATTGATCTCGTGTGCCACCCCCGCGACGAGCTCGCCCAGCGAGGCCATTTTGGCGGATTGCACGAGTTGCGCCTGCGTGGCCTGGAGCTCTCGATACGCTTTCTCCAACTCGGCGTTGGCGATGCGAAATTGCTCGGCAAGCGTCGCCTTGGCGTCGGCGAGCTCGCGCAGCTCGCCGTTTCGGAGCTCGAGGGCGGCCTTCGCGTCGACGATTTGGCGGCGGCTGTTGTTGAGCTCGAGAAATATCCTCACCTTGCTTCGCAGGACCGACGGGTTGATGGGCTTGAAGAGGATGTCGACGGCTCCGGAGCCGTAGCCTCGCATCACGTTTTCTTCGCTGTCGTTGGCGGCCGTGAGAAAGATGATGGGCACGTCTTGCGTCGCCGGGTTCTGCCGCGCGTGCCGAGCCACCTCGTAGCCGTCCATCTGGGGCATCTGGACGTCGAGGAGCACGACGGCGAACTCGCGCCTCAATAGGCAGCGGAGAGCGTCGTTGCCCGATTTGGCCAGCGCGACCTCACAGCCGAGCCCGTCGAGAAGCGCCTCCATCGCAATGAGGTTGGCTTCGACGTCGTCGACCACCAAGACGGCGGCCTGCATCGGCGGCCCTTCGGCGCGACTTTTGTCGACGGGTGCTCTCACCGAGACGGACCTCACGCCTGACCTCGCCGTCGATAGATGCGGTCGGTGGCCGCGAAATCGAGGAAGGCATCGGCTCGCGAAGCGGGCAATCGCTCGCTGTTTCCCAAGCAGAGGAACCCCCCTCGGCACAGGCTGTCGGCAAACACCGACACGACGTGCTCGCGTAACTTGTCGCCGAAGTAGATGAGCACGTTGCGGCAGAAGACGACGTGCATTTCCCCGAGGGCGTAGTCGCTCACCAAGTCGTGCTGAAAGAAGACGACGTTTCTCCGCAGGCTCTCCTTCATGGCAATCCCACCGTACGCCACGGCGCAATAGTCTTGGAAGCGCCCCGTCCCGCCCGCCTGCAGATAACTTCGTTCGAAGGCCTCCGCCTCGGCTGCCCGGTAGACGCCCTCGCGCGCGAGGTAGAGAGCGTGATGGCTGACGTCGGTCGCATAAATTTGGGTGCGGTCGTAGAGGTTTTCCTCGGTAAGAAGGATGGCCGTGGTGTACACTTCCTCGCCCGAAGCGCACCCGGCGTGCCAAATCTTGACCTGCGGGTAGGTGCGCAGGATGGGCACCACCCGCTCGCGAAACGTTCGATAGGTCGGCGGATCGCGGAACATCTCGCTGACCTGAACGGTGAGATCGTCCAAGAGCGAAGCGAAAAACCTCGGATCGACGAGGAGTCGATGTTGCAGGTCGCCGAGGTGGGCGAGACCGGACTTCGCCAAGGCCGCCTGAACGCGGCGGCGCATCGAGTCGGCGCAATAGTCCCGGAAGTCGTAACCATATTGCGCGAAAATTGCCTCAAGAAGCAGGCGAACCTCGATCTCTTCGCTGTCGCGATCACCCATCGGCGAGCTCCGGTTCGAGCCATTTCTTCAGTGTCGCCAGCAAGCGGTGGCTCTCCACCGGCTTCGTGAGGTAGTCGCTCGCCCCGGCCTCGATGCAGCGCTCGCGCTCACCCTTCATCGCCTTGGCGGTGAGCGCGATGACGGGCAACGAGGCAAAGCGCGGCTCGCGTCGCAGCCGGCGCATGGCCTCATAGCCGTCCATTTCGGGCATCATGACGTCCATCAGCACGGCATGAACGAGGGGCCGCTTCGACAGCAGGTCGAGGGCTTCTCGCCCCGTTTCTGCGACGAGGACCTCGGCCCCTTTTCCGCGAAGAAGGGCCGACACGGCGTAGACCGTGCGCATGTCGTCTTCGGCGAGCAGGATCGTCCGGCCTCGCAGGCTGATCTCGCCCGTCGCCGGCTCCGGCTCGCGCGCCGCGGCTCTCGCGGGCATGTTCTCGGTGACGTGGCTGACGAAGAGGCGAATCTCTTCCAGTAGGCGGTCGGCCGATTTGCCGTCCTTCATGACGACGGACTCGGCGTAAAGCTCGAGCTGCCGCGTCTCGATTTTGGTGAGCGCCCGGCCCGTGTGGACGACGACGCGCGGCATCGGCGCGTCGTCCATGGCCCGGATGGTCTCCAAGAGCTGGAGACCATCCATGTCGGGCAGACCCAGATCGAGCACGATGCACCGATGCCCGTGCTCCTTCAACGCACCGAGCGCGGCGCTCGCGCACGTAACGTGGTCGGCGAGGATTCCGTCCTTCTTCAGAAGCGCGACCACGGACTCGCCCTGTGAGACGTTGTCCTCGACCACGAGCACGCGCCGCGCGCCAACGGAAGCGGGGCTCAGCGCTCGTACCGCGGCCGCCAGCTCGGCGTGCGTCGCCGGCTTGGTCAAATAGCCGATGGCGCCGAGCGCCATCCCCCGTTCGACGTCGTCGACCCCGGAAACGAAATGCACCGGGATCGAGCGCGTGTCGGGGTCGCTCTGCAGGAGATCCATCACGGTGAACCCGTCGATGTCGGGGAGTTTCACGTCGAGGATGATCCCGCGCGGCTTGTGTCGTTGCGCCAAGAGCAGCCCCTCTTGCCCGGTGCGCGCCACGAGCACCTTGAGCCGGCGCGCCCGAATGATGTCCATCAACTGATCCGCCAACACGACGTCGTCTTCCACCACCAAGAGGTGCGCTTCGCCGCGCTGCATCGACAGACGGTCGTCGTGGACCTCCTTCGGCTCTCCCGCTGACGGTGAGAGAGAGGCATTGGGCCTTTCGCTCTCACTTCCGATGGCTCGCTTTGGCAAGTAGCACGTGAACGTGCTCCCCTTCCCCGGTTCGCTCTCTAGCTGCAGCTCTCCCCCCAAGAGCCCAGCGGACTCCCGGGCAATGGCCAAGCCCAAGCCCGTTCCGGCGTAACGCCGATCGGACGTGCCCTCCACCTGCTCGAAAGGCGCAAACACGCGCTCCTGGGCCTCGAGCGGGATGCCGATGCCGGTATCGCTGACGGCAAAGGCCACGGCATCGGCCGGCGAGAGATCGGCCCGCTCGAACTTCACGCGCTCGGGGGGCCTGCCGATGCGAAGAGCGACCTCTCCTCGTTCCGTGAACTTGATGGCATTGCCGAGCAAGTTGGTGAGGATGCGCTCGAGCCGGAGCTTGTCGGTGTGGATGGCCTTGGGCAAGCCCGGCGCGATCTCGACGACGAGCCGAAGCTCCTTCTCGGCGGCGAGTGGCCCGAACACGCGGCGGGCGTGGTCGGCGAATCGTTGGAGCTCCACCGCTTCGACGTCGAGCTCCTGCTTTCCCGCCTCGATCTTGGAAAGATCGAGCACCTGGTTGATGAGCACGAGGAGGTCCTGACCGGCGGAATGAATCGTCCTGCTGTGCTCGATCTGTTTGGGGGTCAGATTGCCGTCCTCGTTTTCGGCGAGCAGGTGCGACAGGAGCAACATGCTGTTGAGCGGCGTGCGAAGCTCGTGCGACATATTGGCCAAAAACTGCGATTTGTACGAGCTGACCTTGCCGAGCTCATCGGCCTTCTGCTGAACGCGGCGGCGCGCATCCTCGAGCTCGGCATTCTTTTGGGCGAGCGAGTTGCCCTGCGCCTCGAGCTCCTTGTTGGCGTGGCGTAGCTCTTCTTGCTGGGCCAAGAGCTCTTGATTGTTGAGGCGCAGCTCTTCCTCCTGGGCCGTCAGCCGCTCCGCCTGCTGCTTCGTCCGCGCCAGCAGATCGCGCGAGGCAGCGGCGGACTTGGCCGCCTCGAGCGCGATGACGAGCGTCTCGCACACCGACTGCAACAGTTCCCGAGTTTCGTCGGAGCACGGCGCGAAGAGCGCAAGCTCCATGACCGCGATGGGCCGACCGAGCCGCACGAGCGGCACGAACACGATGGCTCGCGGCGACGCGCGCCCGAGGCCCGACCGAACCTCCAGATAGCCCTCCGGCGGATCGTCGACGACGAAGAGCTCGTCCCTCTCGGCCGCTTGGCCGACGAGACCTTCGCCAAGCCGAAACACCGAAACGGGAGCGTCGTCCGTCGCGTCTGCGTCGGCGCGGGACATCGCGTAGTGGCTCGCCAGGCGTAGCGCCCCATCTTCGGTGAGGTAAACGGCGCCCGCGCGCGCCTTCACCCAGCGAGCGAGGAACGCCAGCGCATTTTTGGCCACCGCCGCGGGTTCGAGCTCCCCGCGGAGCTCGTCCGAAAGGCCTGCTTGTCCTGCCTTGATCCAGTCGTGGCGTTCGCGAAGCTCCGCTAGACGCTTCAGCTTCTCCGCCATCAGATTGGCTTCGCGCGCGGCCTGACCGAGTTCGTCTTCGGCCACGACGGGGATGGGGCTGTCGAACTGGCCCGTTGCGAACCTGGCGAAGCCCGTCGTGAGATAAGAGAGCCCCTGCAGCATCCCGCGACTCACCCAGAGCGAAAGGGTCATCACGAGCGCGAGCCCGCACAAGCCAATCGCAAAACGGAATTCGTCGGCGCTTCGATTGGCGTCGCGCACGGCGGCGAACCCCTTGGCGAACTCGCCTTCGTCGAACCCGGTCGCCTTCTTGATGACGGCGGCCGCCTTGCGCTGCCCTTCCTGCATGACCGCCATGTCGGCCACCAGGCTCTCCCCGGTTTCGCCAGCGATGAGACGGCCGGCGACATTCCTTGCGGACTCGTAGTAGTCCTGTACGGCCCAGCGGATGGCCGCGGCTTCGCGCGGATCGAGGGCGTTGCCCGACGAAGACACGACATCGAAGAGTCGGTTCTTGATCCCGTGGGTAGTCCCGAGAAGCGGCGCATCCTGAGCTGCCACCGCGTCCTGCATCGTGCGCGACAGGCGATCGAACTCGCCCTCGAGCTCCGGCCCCAGCTTGGCGCGAGGGACCATGCGACCCTCGACATCGGCGAGATCTCGCGTTTGCCGAACGCCGATGAGCGCGCTCCCTCCTACCACCGCGAGCAGGGCGAGCATCGAGATCGCGACGATCGACAAAAGCTTGATGCGAAAGGTGATCTGCAAGGCGAATTCCTATCTGACGATCAACACTTTCGCTTCCCTGGTCTTGGCGGCCCCGGAGACGTAGCCGACGCCTCCCCGATGCTTCAGCACGTAGTCGACCACCGCGTCTTCCGATTCGAGCTCGGGCGGGGGCACGTCGCGGCCGGAGAAGATGCGCTGCTGCCAATACGACCGTACGGCGGCCACCGATCGTTTCAAGATCGACTCGGAGAAGGCCCGTCGCGTCAGAGAATCGGCGCGCAGATCGACCGGACGAATCATTTCGCCGCCGTCCCAGCGAGTCGCGGACTTCAGGAAGGCGTCGACGACGAACTCACGGGCCGCCGAGGAAACGGGATTGTCGGGATGCACGACCACGAGCCAGGGCGAATTGGAGCCCCCCTCGGCGAACGCCGCCGGCGGGCTCGAAGCCCCAAATGGCGCGATGACACCAGCCCCCAACGCCACGGCAGCAAGGTGCAGTCGTCGTCGCAGCCGATGACGATCTCTTCGCACCCTTCCTACTGTCATGTTCGATGGGCTCCTCTAACACTACTGCTGCAGATTTCTCGCGTGCCAGATCGATCATCGGAGCGGGCATACGCCAGCTCAAGGACTGACCGAACAGGCAGATTTGGGGTGCTCTAGGCTAAGAGCGGCGAGGCGTGGCGGCTCGTCCGGTCTGAACTAGGTGGTTCCGACAGCCTCGCCGTATTTTTACGCTAGGTCTTGGTCATTTTGGATGGTCGTGATCTGCTCCTGCCAAAGTCTGCAGCAATAGTGCTAAGGCGTTCAAAAATAGGCCGTTGTTTTGAGCAGCAAGACACCCCAATCGCGAGCGAGCTTGTCGAGGGGTTGGTTGTCGTTGAGGCTCGAACTGAGGACGGCGGTGCCGTGCATGAAATGCCCCTCGACCTTCAAGAGCCAGTAGGGGTTGATGTCGAAGCGCAGCGTTGCCGCCACGTCGTGCTGGGAGGCTGCACGCCCGCTTCGCTTTTCCATATCCGGAAAGTGTAGTGAATAGTACGCACCCGGCGTAAACCAGGGCGCCACGTGCCACGACATCATCCCGTAGAGGCGTTCGCTCACGGGGTTCGTCGTCGGCACGAGGGCGGGGTGCGAGCTCTCCACGTTCGGGTGCCAACGGCTGTATTCGGCGGCAAACAGCCAATCGCCGGCTTGGTATTCGAGCGACCCCACCCAGAGCAGGATCGGATATCGGACATCGACGGTCCCCTTGAAATCGGCGGGTACCGTCCCCGCCATTTGCCCTGCCGCCACGGCCGCGGCCGGCGGCACGAAGGTGAGGTCGAGCCGTAGCGCTTGAACGCTCCCGCCGATTTGAAGGCCGTCGAGCGGCGTCTGCCACATCAGACGCCCACCGACGACATAAGGCACGTTGAGCTTGGGGATCGTCGTCTGTGAAGACGCGTTGTCGAGATAGATGGTTCCTCCATAAAGGCGGTACTCGAGCGCGCCGGCCCCCGGAAAGGGCAAAAGGCCATAGACCTCGGTACCCGTTTGTGCGAGGAGGTAGTCGCGGTTTTGAATCGGGTAGACCGACTGCGGCAAGAGGATGGGCACGCGCCCGGAGTCGACGTCGTTGGTCTCGTTGTAGAGGCCGAAGGGCACCTTGGTGCGGCCGGCTCGCACACCGAACCAATCGCGAAATCGGTAGTCGAGATAGAACCAGTCGAACTGCGGCTTGTAGTTCCCGATCGGCCCCAGATCGCGCATGAAGAGCTGCATACCGACGCGGAGGCGGTCGGTGAGGGTCTTGGTGACGTTGAGGCCGACCTCGGCGAATTCGAAGCTGCCCCGCTCCGAGTTCGCGAGATACTGGTTCTTCGTGGTCTTCACGAACCCCTGGCTCACGAAACCGTGCACCTCTAGGGGCAGCGAATCGGACGACTCTTCGGCATGCGCAGGCGACGCAAGGTAGAGCCACGCGCCGAGCAACAGCATCAAGTGCCACTTCGCCAGCCGTATGCAGCGGCCCCCTTCGATCCCAATCCACACGGCACCAGTCTCGGCGCGCGACAGCTCCGCTGTCAAGGTGTTTGCCGATTTGTTTACGCGCGATGGCGCATCGACATAGCGTCAAACCATTGACGCTTCCGGTCGCCGCCAAGCCTCCAAGCCTCAGATGGGATGAACCGGCGCGAGAGGCCCGTCCGATGGCGAGAACGAGAAGAGTGACTGACCCCCCGCCGGTGGCCGAAGCTACCAGCGCCCCGACGTGCTCAGAGGCACAAAAAAGAGGAGGGGCCCAAGGGAGGTCAGT
>DATEMX010000734.1:0-5951 GCA_035275365.1 Polyangiaceae bacterium
GATCGCGATGCCCACGCAGTACGAGCCCCGGCTCATCGATCCGAAGGGGTGCTCGGAGACCCTCGCGAGCCTCTTGGACGCGGTTGGCGTCTTCGTCGGCCGGGAGAAAGACGGCTCGTGCGTATTCATGGTCGACGATCCGACCGTAGCTGGGCTCGACGCCCTCACCCAGGATCTCGAACTCCTTTGGACGATTCTCGATCGGGACGCCGTGGAAGGCCACGGTCGGCGATCGGTGGCTGATCAGCTTGGGCGCCTCGTCAACCGAACGCGCGCAATCATCGCCATCCACGAGCAGTTCAAGAACGAAGAGGTGGGCATCGTGAGCGGGGCCAAGTCGCTCAAGCTTCGCATCGTGCCCGGGGTCGACTTGGAGAGCGAGCGGCGCGCGCGATTGGTTGAGCTCGTGGTGAACGTCAGCAACGCCGTCGGCGAGCTCTTCGACGTCGCTAAGACGGCGGGCATGGAAGACGTTCTCGACTTCAACGGATGGGATCAGGCGACCCAGCGGTCCCTTCGGGCGCTCGGTCGAGACCCGGTCGAGACCCTCGAGAACGCCGGGAAGGAGGTGTGCTCGTGAGCGCGCGTCGAAAGCCGACAGAGGCGCCTCCGGAGAGCGGAACGCATCGAGTCGCGGCCGCACCCCCCGATGACCGAGCGCTTCTCGAGCAAGTCCTGAGCAGCTACGAGCGCGCAGTCGGAGAGGAAGAAGTCATCGCGGACGCGCTCCGAGCAGTAAGCGACGACCTGCGAGTTCTATCGCTGATGAGCGGCGATTCACTTGTCTACGCGAAGGCGCTTGAGATGTCGTTGCGCCGCATCCAAAACCGGGTCGACGTGATCGGCGAGCTCTACAGGCGTGAACGCGAAGGGGGAAGCCATGGCTGCTAAGTCCACCATCGATAGCCCCGCCGGCGGCGTCGAGCTCTACCGCTCGCTCTGCTGCCTCGCAGATGAGTATCGGATGCGCGCCGTCGCCGAGCGCGACTACGACGCGGCCGCGCTCGCGATGGCGCTCCACACGCTTGCCCTGCAAGCCTCGAGGTCGGGCGTGCACCTCCACATGATGGTCGTGCACGAAGGGGGGGCGTGATGCCCACCAAAGCCGAACGCGATGCGAAATGGGAGGCGGATGTACGAGCGCACTTGCCGACATTCAAGGCCAGGCTCCAAACATGCGCCTCCCTCCCGGACGCGATTGCCCTCTTGAACGCAGCCGTGCCGGAATCTTCCCCAGGTCGCGTCTACTATCGAAACCTCGGAGCTCTCCTGCATTTCAACATCTTGGCGCCCGCCGTAACGGGCGAGGAGATCCGCCTCTATCGCGGGTTGACGGAACGAATCGCGTCCGAGCAGCCCAAGCTCGCGGACGTTTGGCGGCGCGTCCTCGACGGAGGTGCGTGATGGATCCGACGGTCATCGTTAACCCAACGATCGTACTCCCGGCAGCGAGTCCTTGGAGCCCGATCGTTCCAACCGTCGTTGGTGGGGCCATTGGGCTCCTCGGAAGCTTCATGGCGCAGTGGCTCCAGAGCCGGCGAGAGCAGCAGCGAATCGCCGGGGAGCGAAAGACGAGCAATCTGAGCCGCCTTCGAGCCGCGTACGCCGAACTCTTCGCAACCGTGACCAAAATCGACGCGGAGCTTCGCGACATAGCCGCACCTTACGCGACGGGACCGTTTGCGGGGGGTGGAAATCCCGCGAACTGGGGATCGGACGCCCATGCGCTGGCGGCGCGCGCAGTCGCCGCATTCCATCCGATTGGTCTACTCGAAGACGACGAAGACGCCCGTGGCCGCGTTCAGAAGTTTCTCGAGCGCTATGACGCCCTGGGCCAGTTGGCGGAGGGCAGTCCTTCCGAATTCTGGGCCTGGATCAGCTCTTTGGAATGGGCGAACGACGAGCGAGACCTCGCGTCTTGGCTCCGAGACGTTCGGTTCAAGAAGATCGAGGGAGGTGCGTGATGCCGCGCGAAGCGAAAGGGGAGCTCCGCCGCCTAGCCGAAGGGTGGGAAGCGCGTGTCACGATCCAGGGGCGCGAGCGCATGGGGCTCGAGCTTCCCTTTGGCGTCCACCAGGAAGCCGAGGCGGAGGAGCGTTGCCAGCTCTTGGCCGGGCTCGCGCGCCGTCTTCGGAAGGCTGGCCACGTCGCCGATGCCCCGGCCCTCCTCGAGATGGCGGCGATCACCACGACTCCGACGAAGCTCGAAGGCGTGCTCCGTGCCGTCGAAGCGCTTTGCACCGTCGGTGGGACGACGGAGGCCGGCTCGTCGGCGGTGACGTTCAAGGACTTCGCCGAGCGGTGGACGAACGAGGAGCTCCATCGCGACTGGCCCGACTACGTGAAGGTGAAGCGCAGCGTCGACGACGACGTGGAGCGGTTCGAGAAGCACGTCTATCCCGTGGTCGGGCACGTGCCCCTCGTGAGCTTCGGGGTGAAGCACGCGGAGGCGGTCATGCGCTCGCTGCCCGCCACCCTTTCGCCCGGTTCACGGCGGCACGTCGCCCAGCTCCTACACCGGGTGCTCGGACTGGCCGTCTACCCGGCGAAGATCATCCCGGCCAACCCCCTGCCCCGCGGGTTTCTCCCAAGCACCGGGCCCGGGAAGGCCCTCACGTACCTCTACCCCGACGAGGACGCGGCCCTCTTGGCGAGCGATGACGTTCCCCTCGCCTTCCGGGTCCTCTATGGCTTCTTGGATCGCGAGGGCATGCGCGCAGGAGAGGCCGAGCATCTACGCTGGGGGGACGTCGACCTCGAGCGCGGCGCGATCGCGCTCGACGAAAACAAGACCGACGATCCTCGCTCGTGGGCGCTCGACCCTGGCGTGCGCCGTGCCCTCCAAGCGTGGCACGACGATCGGACGGACACCGCGCCCGAGGATCACGTGTTCATCGACGAGTTCGGCCGCCCCATTCAGGTCGACAAGCTTGCCGGCCGATTCCGCGCCCACCTCGCGAAGGCGATGGTCACGCGCCAGGCCCTCTTCGAGAAGGGGCCGAACCGTCGCCCGATCCGCGCGCACGACCTCCGGGCCACCTTCATCACGGTCGCGCTCGCGAACGGCAAGACCGAGGCGTGGGTGATGGATCGCACGGGGCACACCACGAGCCAAATGCTGAATCGGTACCGACGCGCAGCAAGGTCCTTTGCAGAGCTCGGTCAGGGTGATATGAGCCCACTCGACCAGGCGATCCCCGAGCTAAGGGGGGCCGTTCCCCAGGAGACCCCTACCTCGACCGGATTACCCCAGGAATACCCCAGAAGTTCAGAGCCGAAGTGGCGGAATCGGCAGACGCGGCGGATTCAAAATCCGTTACTCGCAAGGGTGTGAGGGTTCAAGTCCCTCCTTCGGCACCATGATCCCGCGCGGTTAGACAGCCGCGGAGAGTTTGCGGAGAGAAAAGGCGCTCGGGCAGCGGCGGAAACACGTCGCCGAAGCCATCACGAAGCGGCTCGATCTCCTTGATGTAGTCCTCGGTCGTCTTGAAGTCGCGGTGGCCCGCGGCCGACTTGATGACGAGCGGCGCGTCACCACGGACGGCCCGCCACGTGATGCCGGTCGAGCGCCAATCGTAAGCCGTGATGGCCTTGACGCCCGAGACACCTTGCGTGTGGAGCTCGGTGCGCCTGACGCCCGCTTTCCAAAGGAGCGACCGGAAGGCGCGCGCGTGGTTCGTATCGGAAGGCAACGTCATGATGGCGCCCTCACCTTCCGACTCGTCGTGCATTTGGTGAATGTTTCGAGCGGGTCGTGCCGTTCGGCAACGTGACGCCGACCTTGTAGCGAACGCGTCCCGCTTCGTCGACGAAGCGCGACACCGATCCCGTTTTGATCCGGCCCATCACGCCCCTTCCGTGGCCACGAGGGCGCGGCGCGCGAGCGCTTGGGCCATGTCGCGGGCCCTTGGCTCCGACGTCCCTGGGGTGCAAGCCGACACACCCCACACCCACCAGCCCGCGATCTCGCGTCGTAGTAGTCGGGGTGCTCCAAGATCTTGGCCCGCAGGGTGTGCTGGCGACCCTGGAGCCACTGACGGCGCGCCACGAGATCCGCTTCGCTGATGGGCCACTCGCATGCGTTCGCCACGGCCCCGGGGTCTTGCTGAATTGCGCGCCAAAAATGTCGTTACTCGATCGTCACCTTGAGGATGCCGCGCGCCAAGGCTGCAGGGATCTGCATCCCGAGTTGTCCCTTGGCGTAGATCATCAAAGAGGCCCCCGAGCCCTGGACCGACTTGGTACCTGGGATCAAGTTCGGCGTCGACCGGGGTGCAGCCGGACGCGTCGTAGAAGGACCACGTACCATCGAGTCGTCGGAAGATCGTGATGGCGGATCGTGGTCGTGGGGGACCGAACAGGACGTCGACTATGCGCTACTCAACATCGTCGCGGAAGACACGTTGGCTCGTTGTGTACTGGCCGAGCAGCTCGAGCCAACCCGGGCCCCGACGTCGCTTCGAATCAACCGGCGTCGGGCTATCGGTACACTTCTCGTCGGTGCGCAACCTTCACGACGCAAACGTAGAGGATGCCGTCATCGATCGAGTAACTACGCGGAAATCGCTGGACCGAACGCGGTAGAGATCGTCTTCGCCCTTGAGCTTTTCGACCCCGTGCGGACGCGGTTCTCCTCGCAGGTCGTCGATCATCTTGCCGACGCGCTTTCGATCGGCGGGCGGAAGATCGGCGAGTTGTTTCTTCGCCTTCGGTTTGATCTCGACCCGGTACGCCACTCTGGCGGGGTCAACCTACCAGGCATGCGACCTCGACCGCCATGTTTGGTGGCTCAGATCCCGATGGTGGATCTGAGCCTACGATGGGTCAGATCCCGAGTTCTTTTTTGACGTCTTCCCAGGGGATCGCAGGACCGTCGTCGGCGCGGGCTCGCGCGTCCGTGAGATCTTCAGCGTCTTCGCGCTCGCGCTCGATCTCCTCAGCGCTCTTGCTGCGTTGGGACGCCCCACCGTTGCCCGAAAGGGCGTGCGCGGTTGCAACATTCTTGCGCTCGGTCATCGTCTCCTCCTGTCGATCGAGCTGTACGGCAGTTGCTCGAACAAGCTGAAACCTAACGCATCGCGGCCGGCATGGGACAGAAAACCGCGGTGGGGCAACGAATGGCCCGGTCCCAGTTCGAGTCCCCCGGGCCTCTGACCCCCTAGATCCGGGGTCAACGCCTTTACTGTTAAAGATCTCCCCCTGGGACGCGCCAGGACGCGTCGGGGCTCCGGAAGGCGTTGGCGTCCGTCCGAGCCCTCCGAACTCCTCTGGGCGGGCGGCAGGCGGGCCCCTTTGGTCTCGGCATCCCCTCACGAACGCCTAGGGTTTTGGTACCGGTACGAACACGAGATCGACAGACGAGCGTCGGCGGGACGTCAAATGCTGAACTCGGCCCACACGGCGCAATGGTCCGACGCGTCCTTGGTGTCGTCCGTGATGGTGGGGATGCGCCTCGATTGCGATCGCGATGTCGGCGACGACGCAGGGCGCTGGCGACCGCAGGAAAGAGCCGCACGACCAATCGCTCGATCGTGGTGGCGCGATCCTCGATCGTCAGGCCTTGGTCGGCAGGAGCGTCGCGATGCGCCTTGGCTTGCGCGCGAATCGCCTTCACGACGATGCCGAGCAGATCGCGCGGTCCGCCTTCGAGCTGGATCTTGATCGGCGGGTCGCCACGCATCGCGCGCCAGGTGATCCCGGTTGCTCGTAACCGGTGGGTCACGGTGTGTCGGGCGTGTAGATCTCGACGCTGCTCAAAAAGTTCGTACCGTCGTCGCCACCGACGATCAGCACGCGGCCGTCGGGTAGGAGCGTCGCGGTCTGGCTCCAGCGCGCAACATGCAGCGAGACGGTGAGAGAGAATTGACCGGTACTCTCGTCGTACAGCTCGGAGCTCGCCAGCGCCGAACGCGCGCCACTGCTCGAGCTTCCGCCGGCTACGAGCACACGAC
>DATEMX010000735.1:0-2748 GCA_035275365.1 Polyangiaceae bacterium
GCTCTTCACGGCGTCGGCCGCGCTGCCCCGCTCGAGAGCGTCGGCCATCGCTTCGGCGTGCTCGCGCGCGGCCGCTGCCGCGCCTTCGGCGGAGTTCGGCTCGCCGCCCGACCGCGGCAGTGAACGCACGGCGTCGCGCACCGCCTGGGCGTGTTGCTTGGCCTCTTCACGCATCTTCGCTTGCTCTTCGTTCGACTCGGCGCTGTTCATCGATTGCTCCACCCCCGAGACCTCGGCGCCGTGATCGCGCGCGAGCTCGTCGATTTGCTCTTGCTCGCGGGCGATCTGCTGGCCTCCGTCGGAGGGATCGCCCTCGGGGCTCTGTCCGCCGCCCGCTTCGACGCCGCCCCGAAGGCCGCCGCCAAACGAGGGCGAAGGGTGACGCAGGCGCGCCGCCAAATCGCGGAGGGCAAGCTCCCCGTGGAAATAGTCTTCGGTGCCGAACGCTCGACGAGCCCGCATGAGATCGTTGGCCACGATCTCGCCGAGATCGCGCCCCAGTGTTCCGAGGCGGCGCAGCTCGCCGCCGCCGCCGTCGAGGATTCCGGTGCCGATTTCGATGCGGTCCTTGCCGTGCTCCCTCTCGGCGGGGCGCGAAGCCTCCAAGGCGCCCTCGGCCGCGTCGTCGGCGACCTCCGCCAAGCGTTTGGCGATGGTCGCCGAATCGGTCACGTCGAGGCGGCGCAGCACGCCGTCGAGCGTGAGGGTGAAGTCTTCGGTGAGCTTGCGTCCGCCCGCGTGTGTCGTTTTGGAGGTAGTCTTCAGTTCCTTGTCGGCTGCCTCGGTGAGCTTGCGGATCTGGCCTTCGGCCAGCGTGCGGAGCCGCTTCTGGATCTTGAGACCGCCGAAGGTGCCGTCGAGCGAAGCCTCGAGCTCGGACACGGCGCGGGCTTGCTCCTCTTTTTCGCGCAAAGCGTGTGCCCGCAGCTGACCCCCGTCGAGCTTGTTGCCGTCGAGATCGTTTTCGATGCGAAACGCCGTGAGGTCGACGAACGCATTTCGTGCGCGAAGGAGCGCCTGGTAACGCATGGCCTCGGGCTCGCCCACGGTGGGAGGGACGACGACGATCGCCGCGCTCTTGCCCCATTTGGGCCCTCTCAGCGGATCGTTGTCGCGCGCTTCGACGGTGATCTCGACCGGAGCGTACGCGCGCTTGAAGAAGCGATCGCTCGCCCAAAGCCGATGTCCGCCGCGTTCATGGCGTGTCTCGCCATCGAGCCTCGCCAGCACGCGCCGCTCTTCGCGACCCGCGCTGCGCAAGACGAGGTGCACTTCGCGAAGGCCGTGGTCGTCGGTCGCTTCGTAGCTCACTTCGATGTCGGGGGCGTCCAAGAGCTTCACCGTCTTGGGAGCGCCGGAAAGGCGAACGACGGGGGCTTCGTCGGGGATGGAGACGACCTCGATGGCGTGAGGCTCTTCGATGAGGACGCGACCGAACCTGGCCGCGACGCGAAGCTTGGTGCTCGCGGCGAGCGACCAACGAGCGACCACGCCCCCCGAGCCGTCGTCGACGAAGGGGACCTCGGTGTTGCCGTCGACGAGGACGAGCTTGCGTCCTGGATGAAGCGGCGTGCCGCGAATGGTCAAGAGCGATCCGTAAGGAAACTCGGTGTGCGAGAGGTTCTCGGGAATGACGTCGCGCTCGTGCAGGTAGTCCGGAGGGTGGCCGACGAGCCCCGCTTCTTCGAGCCACTCGAAGGCCACGGGAGCCACGCCGCGCCGCGCGAAGAGCACGTCGAGCCCCTCGACGACCCGAAACGGGCCGACCACGACGGCGAGGAGGCCGAGGACGCCTGCAGCGAGCGCCGCCCGCTGAAAGAGCCGGCCCCTGGCGCTGGCGTGGGTTTCGACCTCTTCGGTGCGCGCCCGCGCCAGCGTTCGCTCGAGGTGCGCTCGCGCGAGCTCGCCGGAGCCTGCTTGCGGGTCGTCTTGCATGCGGGCCGCGAGGCGCATCGCGCGAAGCGCGCGATGGCCGAGCTCGGGGTCGTACGTGACGATGGCTCTGCGTACAATCCACTTCGGATCGCGCCACCCTCGACGCGTCGCCATGAAACGCGCCACGAAAGCGACGAGCAGAGCGACCATGGACGCGCCGCAAGCGATGCGGGCCGCGGGTGTGCCGACGCGAGCGAGATGCGCGAGGCCGAAGACGGCGCCCACGCCGACCGCGACGGCTGCCTTGCGCGCCGGGCCATCCACGCGGCTGCGCCATATCCCGGCCAAGCGTTCGAGTCGTGCGAACGGGGTCGGCTGGGGCTCTGCCACGACCCGAGGTCTACCGTGCTACGGTGCCCAGCGCCATGACCAAGCTGAAGAGCGGCGATCAACCGTTCATCGAAGCACTGAACACGGGATCGCTCGTCGGGGACGGAGGCATGGGGACGCAGCTCTACGAGCGCGGCATCCTCTTCAGCGTCAACTACGAGGAGCTCAACCTCTCGCGCCCCGAGGTCGTCAAAAAGGTCCACGAAGATTATCTGCGGGCAGGCGCCGACGTCATCGAGACCAATACCTTCGGCGCCAACGCCATCCGGCTCGCCCGGCACGGGTTCGAGGACAAAGTCCGCGAGATCAACTTGGCCGCCGTAGCGCTCGCCCGAAAGGCCGCCGACGGCAAGGCCTACGTGGCAGGGGCTATCGGCCCGAGCGGTCTCATCTTCGAGGGCGTCGAGGGCGACGCTTCGCGCGTGAAGGCCGCGTTCAAGGCGCAGGCCGAAGTGCTCGCCGAGGCCGGCGTCGACGCGCTCA
>DATEMX010000736.1:0-3000 GCA_035275365.1 Polyangiaceae bacterium
CGGGCTTAGCCAAAGTCGGGGTCCGACTTTGGCCGGGCGGCACTAGGGCCGCGCATCGCATGTGGACGAGAGAGCGAGACCGGCCGTCGTCTTTAGAAGTTTCCAATGACGCCTACCTCAGATGGCCCCACCGACACCTGCCAGCGGAGTTCTTGCTTTCGCGCCTCGACGGGTCGAGGTGCGCCGCGATGCAAGAACGTGTAGACACCCACGACCGCGCCGATGGCCGCGACGCCAAAGGCGACGTTGGCCGCAGTTGCCAAGACATGGCCCGTGTGCAGCTGTTCGTCACACGCGGCACCGTTGCCCGCGTCGCGGCATGACTCATTCGCGCGTGAAACCGTGCCGAGCACGGTCACCCCCGCGGCGGTCCCGACGGCGATCCCCGCGAGGGCGACGCCGGCCCCCACGTACACGAACGGGCTCAAGCCCTCGCTCGGCGGTCGCTTCGGCGTTCCTTCGAGTGCGAGGGTCACCGAGGGCACCTGCTTGGCGGGCGCGGGGGCAACTTCGGGCAAAGGCAGCGGACGCAAGTGACAGTTGGACGTCTCGCTTTCATGCGTCTCGACCTCCACTTCGGCGCGCTCGTAACCGGGCGCCTCCACCGAAACGACGTGTTTGCCTGGATTCACCTTGTAAGAGAGTGACGCCGCAGACGAGGAGACGACGGCGCCGTCGATTCGAATCGTGGGGGACGCGGGCCCGCTGACCTCGACTCGAACGGAGGGGATCCGTTGCGACAGCGTATCGGCGAGCTGCTCGGCGGCCGCGCGTGCGCTCTTGAAGGGACGCGGCTCGCGGTCGCTCGGTGGCGTCCGCGCCACGCGCAGGGCGATATCCCTGGCCTCGACGAGCATCCCGAGACGCTCTTCGGTCTTCGCGACTTCGATACCCGTCGTGGGAACGCCCATGATGGCGTCGGCAGCTCGGTAGGCTTCCAGCGCACCTGCTAGGTTACCTGCACGCCGGCGCGCGTCGCCCGCGTTGAGAAGGCTGCGCGCGGTCTCCTTGTCGGCCGCGCTAGGATCCGCTCCGGCGGGCGCCGTCGCAATCGCGAAGGACAACGCGGACAAGAACGCAATGAGGGAGCGCGCAGCCCGCCTAGAAGCCACGGTCCGGCTCTCGTGGCGCAGCCAACGCCGTTTCGGCAGTCGCCGTTGGCCGGATCGGAGCGGCGCTCACCCTCTTCGGAGTAACGGTGCCCGGCGAAGCCTGCGCGATGGTGGTCGACGCGTAGATCTCGGTCTGGGGCGGCGCCTCCTCGCGACTTGATTCGTCGTTGGCGAGAACGGTGTTGCTGCGCGGCCGAAGGTTGGCTCGTTCCTGCGTGACTCCGCTTTCGGCGATGGGCGCCTCACCAGTGTCGAGTCGTGAGATCCAATGGCCTACCGCGGTGCCGATCGACAGTGCCGCGGCCACCGCGAACAGGGAGACGCGAGACGCTCGGGGCGGCGGCGAAGGTAGGGCGTGCCCCGCGTTGGCGTCGACGACGCCGCTCGCGTCGGGCGGATCTTCGCGCAGCAGCGTCGGACGGTAGCTGAACGACCCGTCATTGTCGCCGGAGAGGGTAGCTTTTGTCGATGCATCGGTGGCGGCGTCCGCCGAGCGCGCAGCGCCAGAATCGGCCGATGGCGCGGAATCGGCCAAGGCCGCAGCGAGCGCGATGGCCATGGCGCGCGCCGATTCGAAACGCGCGGCGGGGTGCCCGCGCAGTGCCTTCGTGAACCACGCGTTGACTTGGGCCGGCAAGCCCTTGCGATAGGCGGTGGCCTTCGGAAAAAGTCCGCGATGAATCTGGACGCACAGCATCGGATAGTTGGACGCGTCGAACGGCAGGCGGCCCGTCAGCACGCGATAGGCGAGCACGCCGAGCGACCAGAGATCGGCGCGGTAGTCGACGTGTTTGGCGCTCATGAATTGCTCGGGGCTCATGTAGTGCGGAGTCCCAATGACGACCCCCGTGCCGGTGACGTCGAGCTCTGGCAGGTGCCAGTGCTTGGCGATTCCGAAGTCGACGACCTTTGCCGAAAGGCCGCGCTCCGAGCGCACGAGGAACACGTTTTCAGGCTTGATGTCGCGGTGGACGATGCCGAGGTCGTGCGCGAACCCGAGCGCGTCGCAGAGCTGTTCGATGAGGACCTGGACATCGTCCACCGAGAGCACGCCTTCGCGGTCCAAGCGAGTTCCCAGGTCTTCGCCTTCCAGAAACTCGGTAACGATGTAAGGCAAACCCAACTCGGTGACACCGTGCTCGAAGACTTCGACGATGTGCGGGTTCTTGAGCGCGGCGACGGCGGTCGACTCGCGTTCGAAGCGAGCGACGGCGAACAAGTCGTCGGTCAGATCGGGGCTGATGAATTTGACGGCGACGCTCCTGCCCATCTCGAGGTGATCGGCGAGCCACACCGTTCCCATCCCGCCCCTTCCCAGTTGGCGAACGAGTTTCAGCTTGGCTCCGACGATCTGTCCTTCTTGCATCGGCCGCTAGTCGCCCCTATCGCGCTCTACGAGGAGTGCACGAGAGTCTCACATGCAGGGGAACCACACAACCTGGGAAGACCGGTTGATCTGCGATGAATTCGCGGATTTTTGGGGAATTGGGCCGCGGGCTACACACCTCCCTGTAGGACCGATGGCTCCCGTGCTTCGCTAAACGAAGCGGCCGGAGCTCGTTCGGCGCTCGCCGGTGCCGCCCATCCGGCGCCTAGGTTTTGCGAACGCGGCGGACGGCCCGATCGTAGTAGCGCGCTGGCAAGAGCATCCCAGCTCGGACAAGCGTGGCGAGCTGCCACGGAAACGCCACGACCGATTCCTTCGCGGCGATGCTCGCTGCGATCGTGTCGGCGGCGCGATCGAGGTCGATCATGAACGGCATCGCCAGTTTGCTTCCTTCGGTCATGGCCGTGCGGATGAAGCCGGGCCGCACGTCGGTGACGAACACCCCCGTTTCTTGGAGGTCAGTGCGCAGGCCTTCGAGGAAATGACTCAAAAAAGCCTTCG
>DATEMX010000737.1:0-5378 GCA_035275365.1 Polyangiaceae bacterium
CGCGTTTCCCAAGAGGGCTCGCGCTCGGCGAGGAGCGCCTCGACGAGCCGACGCCGTGCGCGATTGAACGACGAAATCGGGACGATGGCGCGCGGATCGACCTCCCACGCGAACGACTCCACGAAGAACGGCGAACCGCCGAGGCGGCCGATCTTCTCGCGGGCGGCGGCGGCCGTGAGCGGCGCGGAGTGTGCGAGGGCGAGCACGGCGTCGCCCTCGACGCGAGCGCGGGCCCCGCCCGCGGCAACGGCCTCGAAGATCGGGGCTTCGCCGATGTTGCCCGTCACGCGGACAGCGAGCCCGATGCGCGAACGCTCGCGACCCACGGCCGCGGCGATCTCTTTGGAAGCGTTGGGATCGCTGGTCTTGAAGACGCGGCGGCCCAGAGGCAGATCGGCGACAGGGCGATCGGGGCCGAGCCATACCCACGCTTCGTCGCCCGGCGAAGCGCCGTGGACATCGACGCCGCCCACGGCGATGCTCCACACGCGACCGCCGAGCTCCCCTTCCCCACCGAAACCTCCCTCGACCAAGATGCCGTCGCCGCGAGCGAGGGGCCGCTCGAGCCGCAGACCAATGGCCATCTTTCCGCGTACGCGCCGCGTGCCTAGGCCCACGCCTACGGCGAGACCGCGGTGATCGCAGCCGAGGCCTTCGACGAGCCGTTGGTGATCGACGCCTCGGAGAAATCCCGGTCCCGATCCGCGCGAATAGGTCTGCAGCGCGACGGTTCGTGCCGCACAGAGCGCCGCCGGCACCTCGTCGCTCGGCGAATCCGTCTCGAGCAAGTCGAGCGCGCTTCGATAGAGGTGCGTCGTCGCCGCCACGTAGTCGGGCCCTTTCAGCCGACCCTCGATCTTGAGCGAACGCACGCCGAGCTCGATGAGCCGCGGCACGAGCTCGCTCGCCTCGAGATCTTCCGGCGAAAGGAGGAAGGCTCGCTCTTCGTCAGCGCGAACTTCGCCGTCGACTACGAGCCGATACGGCAGGCGGCACGCTTGCGCGCACGCGCCGCGGTTGGCGCTGCGGCCGCCGATGGCCTCGCTCGTCAGGCACTGGCCGGAGTAGGCGATGCAAAGCGCGCCGTGCACGAACACCTCGAGCTCCATGTCGGTCGCGTGGCGGATGTCGGCGATGTCGTCGAGCGACAACTCGCGCGCGAGGATGACGCGGCTGGCTCCGATGGATCGAGCGAACTCGACGGAGCCCGCGTCGGTGCAGGTCATCTGCGTCGACGCGTGCATGGGCATATTCGGCGCGATCTCGCGCACGAGGCGCGCCACGCCGATGTCTTGCACGATGAGCGCGTCGACACCCGCCGCGGCGCATCCGCGGATCGCGCTCTCGAGCGCGGGTAGCTCGTCGTCGAAGACCAGCGTGTTGAGCGCCACGTAGCCTCGCACACCGCTCTCGTGCAGTGTTCGCATGGTGTCGCGCAGCGTTTCGAGCGGGAAGTTGGTTGCGCGCGCCCTCGCGCTGAAGCTCGACAAGCCGAAATAGACGGCGTCGGCGCCGGCACGCACGGCGGCGCGCATCGACTCGGCGTCGCCCGCCGGCGCGAGCACCTCGGGGCGAAATGCTCCTTCCGGCCGGCTCATGGAATCGCGGTCACTCGACTTCTTCGACGACGCGAACACCCGACATGTCGGGGACCGGCTCTTCGGATGCTTTGACTTTCGCGGCGAGGCGCTGCACTGCGGCGCGCGACGTGGCGAGTGGCCCCACGCGATCGAGCCTGTAGGCGACGGCGCTCGCTTCGCGAAAGCGTTCGAGCGCCGCCTCGGGGCGATCGAGCTTCTCGAGGATCTCGCCCGCTCGCACGAGGACGTCGAGGCGGCGACTCGAGCTGTGTTCGCCGAGCAGAAGGATGGCCTTCTCGCAATAAGCAAGCTCGCGCTTGGTGCTCGCATGACCGCGCGCGAGGTAAGCCGCCTCGAGGTAGGCGAGGGCAGCGAGCTCGGACGCGCCGGACTTCTCGCGCTGTTCGCCGAGCAACTCCAAGAACTCTTCGTGACTGCGGATTTCGTAGTGGCCGTCGAGCCAGTCGGCCAGGTGGCCCTGCCATCGCTGCGCCTCGGCAGGGTTGGTCAATTCGACCAGGCGGCGCCGCTCGAGGCGATGTTTGAAGACATACTCCTCGTCGCCCGGGAAGGTCGAATCGGGTAGCCGCATCACGAAGCCACGCTCGGCGAGACCTCGCAACCGACCTTCGATGTCGCGGCGCCGGGAATCTTGCTCGTCGTCATTGTCGGGGAAGGGTCGATCTGCGCGATCGAGCACGACGAGCCCTCCGAGCCAAAAGACGCCTCCAGTAACGGCGGCCTGCTGGAGCAGCGTGCGATCGGCCGGCGCGAGGGCGTCGACGCGGGCGTCGGCCGTCGGCTCGGCGCAGCCTTCAGGCGGCGGGAGCGTGCCCTTGTCGAGATAGAAGCGGGCGGTCTCTTCGATGCGCCCCGGGTTGCCGCCCGTCACCTCGCGCGCCTGCTCGACGAGGTGCATCGGCGTCATCCCGTTGGGGGTAAGCAATGTTCCGATGAGCGCCGACGCGGCGAGCTCGCCGAGCGGTTCGAGGTGAAGATAGGCGTGGCTGTCGCTCTCGACCGGGGCGCCGGCACGCCCGAGCAGATCGGAGCGGCCCGCAGAGAGAAAGAGCACCGGCGCTTGGAGGTTGTCGGCGAGAAAGCGCAACATCGACAGCGTTGCGTCGTGGCAGTGGTGGAGATCGTCGAACACGAAGCATATGGGGCCAAACGCCGCGTCGGCTTCGACGAAGCTCTTCAAGATCGCGCGCCGCACGAGCCCCCGCTCGGGCCCGCCTATGTCGAGCACTTTGGTGAGCGGACTCGGCTGAAACTCGAGCTCGAGCAAGTCGCCGAGCAAGTAGAGCACGTCGCCCACTTTGCGGTCATCGAGCACACTCGCCACTCCCGCGCGCACGGCCGCCTTGGCGTCGTCGAGCCCGGACGCGTCGGCAAGTTTGAACCGCTGCGCGAAGATCTGCGTGAAGCTTTCCCACGGCTGGCCATGAGGTCGCGCGGCCGCCGAAAAGACGCGCACCGGGGGGTCTTCGAGCGTGAGAACTTCACGGACGAACTCTTCGATGAGCCGCGTCTTGCCGAGCCCGGACCCTCCCGTGAGCGTCACGCTGCGGCATTCGGATCGAGAGCGAACCGCGTCGAGCTCGCGACGGAGTGCGTCGAGCTCTTTGCCACGCCCATAGAAAGTGCGCGGAGCATCGGTGAGCCCCGACAGCTTGGGACCGACGCCGGTCTCCATGCCCCCGATGAGTGTTCGAAGTTCCTCCCTCATGTGCGGCACCATGAATGGCCTAGTTGCGCCGAGCGCGCAAGTCGGTGCAGAAGAGTGGTGCGCCGCCGCGATGCTCGAAACACTGGATTTCGTTAGAGTTGCTGTAACGACTGGGCGTCTAGCAGCAATTTCCTCCCGCGCCACCGCGACGCTCGATCTGGTAGCGAAAAATCGGCGACAGTAGTGTTGGTCGTTTTTGCCCGAGAGCCGGGCTGCGGAGGAGTTCACAACTCCAGGGGGGGCGGCCGTGTTAGCGATGGGGGATGTGCTCGGAGTCTGCGTCCCGCGATGACCAGGAGCCGCTCCTCGCTCGCGGGCTTCGATTCGTGAGGGCGCTCGTCGTCGGGAGCGGCGCGACGCTCGTGGACGTTTCCGTGCTCAGCACTTGCATTTACGTAGCCGGTCTTGCACCGACGAGCGCCCGCGTCCCCGCCTTACTCGCCGGAGCTTCCGTCCAGTTCTTTGGCAACCGGACCTACACCTTCCGCGCGCAAGCAGGCCGCATCGGACGACAGGCCAAACTTTTCATCGCCGCCGAGCTTTGCGCACTCGCCCTGAACTACGGGCTCTTCCGCTGGCTCGTGCCCCGCGTTCATTTCATCCCCCCCGTGCTGACGAGCTTCGTCGGCACCTTCATCGTGTTCATCACCTTCGCCTATCCGATTCGGCGCCTCGTCATTTTTCGGCTCTAAATTCAGTGTTTGCGATTCGCGAAACGCTCAACCACGGCCGCAGGTCGCGAGAGCGACGCGCTCGGCGCTGCAATCGATGACGACGGCTTCGCCCGCCTCGCAGCGAACGCGCGTGTGGCCCATGCATTTCATGAACGCCTCGATCCGCGTCGGGCACGACGCGTATCGAACGAGCGTCGTGGCGCACTCGCGCTCGCACTCGGGGCTGCTCACGCCGCCGCAGGAGCCGCCGATGTGATTGCAGACGGCGGCGCATGTCGGTGGAGGAAGACTTGTCGGAACAGGAAGGCCGGGGGAGTCGTCCGGCTCCCCCGATACCTTGCCCCCACACGATGCCAACACGAGAACGAGCGCGGCAAACCTCATCCATCATTGAGTCACCGAGCCTCGCTCGCTTGAGCAACCCTTGATGTCGTACTTAGCAACCCATTACTTGAGGTCGTAGACCTCGACCGTGTTGTCCAGAAAGCGCGGCACGAGGAGCCGGCCACGCTTGGAATCGAACCCGATGTCGGCCGCGCCCTTGATCTCGGGAATGACGACCTCGAACTTGTCGCCCAGCTTGCCGCGGAAGATGGCCGCCCCCTGCCAGCTCGTAACGTAGAGCGTCTCGCCCACGGCGACGAGCCCGTCGAGCCCGCCTGCCGGAAGCTTGGTGATGTCTTGGCGGACACCCTTGTCGTCGAGACGGTAGACCTCGTTGCTGGTGAACGTGTTGACGAGGAGGCCCTTGTCAGTGACCGCGAGGCCGTTGGGACCACCGAGGTCCTTCGACTTCGCAAGCGCCTTGACCTTACCCTTGTCGATGACATAAACGGCGTCGTTGCCCGTGGGTTTGAGATCGGCCCCCGCGACGGCCGTATCCGCTACGTAGATGCGACCGTCTTTGCCGACGGCGATATCGTTGAGAAACGTCGCACCGGGGATGGCAATGTCGCCTTTCGGCGCGCCCGTCTTCAGGTCGAACTTGCGAACCTTGGTGATGTCGGAAACGTAGAGAACACCGGCGGCGATGCCGAGGCCCTTGGGCGCGTCGAGCTTCACGTTCTTTGCGCCGCCGGCGATGAGCTTGGCGTTGGTCACTTTGCCGTCGGGCGAGAGCTCGGCGATGTAGCCGTTGTTGTCGACTCCGCCGGGGCTGCCATTGATATTCGATACCAGGTAGCGGTCGCCCGCTTCGTCGTAGAGCACGCTCTCCGGCGTGGCGATGTCTTCGCTGTATTTCACGACGGGCACCGGAGCGGCCGGCTTGGGAGGCTCGCTGGGCTCGGCCTTGGCTACCGGGGGCGGCGTGGGCGCGGGCGCCGGCGCCGGCGCCGCCGATTCGACTGGCGGCGGAGCGGGCGGCGGGACGACGAGCGGTGGCTCGGAACCTCC
>DATEMX010000738.1:0-4326 GCA_035275365.1 Polyangiaceae bacterium
GAGCAGCGTGCGCTTGCCGTCGAACAGCTTGAGGATGCCGTTGAGCTCATCGGGGATCTCGTTGAGCCGGTCGAGGAGCTGCGCGTGATCGACGTCGAAGACGGTGGCGAGTGGCGGGAGCTGTTCGAGGAGCCGGCCCCACTCGTCGACGCGCCGCATGCCCTCCATCAAGAGCCCTTGCGTGGACACCTCGATGACGTCGTCGCCCTTGACGGGCGTGAACTCGACTTCGAACGAGCCGTCGTTCCAGATGAGCGTGCGATAGACGGCCTCTTCGCCGCGCAACGCGCCGAGTTGCGCGTCGATGACCTTGCCCTCGCGAAAGAGGATACGCGCGCTGTGCGCGTTGTTGCGCACGTGCACGATGCCGCTCTTGCGCGAGACCTCGAAGGTCTGCAAAAGGTCGACCACCGCCATGTCCTGAATCGAGCCCTGAAAGCGGGTGCGCCCCACCTGCGAGCTGCGCATCGCAATTCCTTCTTGCGTGCGCTTGGTCAAGAGCAGGTTCACCCGAGCGATGAGCTCGCGTACGAAGATGGGCTTCGTGAGGTAGTCTTCGACTCCGAGCTCGAGCCCGCGGATTTTGTCCTCGATCGACTTCTGGCTCGTCAAGAAGACGACTGGAATCGCCGCCCACTCGGGCCGCTCCTTCAGGCGCTTGACGAACGCATAGCCGTCGAGGTTCGGCAGCTTCGTGTCCGAGAGGATGAGGTCCGGCGTCGATAGCTCAATCTTGCCGAGAGCGTCCTGCCCGTCGCGGGCGGTGGTGACGCTGTAGCCGGCCTTCTTGAGACTGACTTCGAGCACCCGCACGCTGCGGGGGTCGCCGTCGACTAGGAGAAGTTGCTGCTTCGCCAATGCATTCCCTCTATGACGAGCTCAATATCATTGGCCAGCCCAACGTGCACGCTCCGACCCGAAGCACGGTCCCTATCTTCGCTCACTTGGACCCGCAACGATAACTTTTTCTCCGTGGACTTTGTTAAATGCACTCGAGTCGGGGCCACGTTTTCGGCCTTCGACACGGCGCTACTTTGCGTCGCGGCGGGCCGCGCAGAGATCGGCAAATCCCGTGAAAACCCTGCTGGCGCGCTCGGCGAGCGACGGCAAATGCTCTCGAGCCCCGCCGAAGATCCGAGCGGGCGAGCTACCGACTTGGGCGAGCTCGTCCGGAAAGGTCGCCACCAGCCCTTCGATGATGGTCTCGGTCACTTCCATGTGGAAGAGGAGCCCGTAGGCAGAGGTGCCATGACGAAATGCCTGGTGCGCCGTCAGCTCGGAGCTCGCGAGCAACGTGCTGCCGGGCGGCAAGTCGAAGACGTCGCCGTGCCAGTGCATCGCGAGGAACGAGCTCTCGAGCCCCTTGAAGAGCGGATCGAGCAACGCATCTTGCGTCAACGTCACCCGGTGCCAGCCGATCTCCTTCTGTTGGCCCGGCGCCACCTTCGCCCCGAGGGCGTGGGCGAGCATTTGGCTACCTAAACACACGCCCAGCACGGGGCAGTTGGACGCGAGGGCCTGCTCGATGAGCTGAATCTCGTCGCGCAAATAAGGGTAGCGATCGGCTTCGTAGACCCCCATCGGCCCGCCCATGACGACGAGCCCCGCGGCGTCGGCGAGCTCCGAGGGAACTTTGTCGCCGGCGAAAGGCTTCGCGTACCGCACCGCTAATTTTTTCGCGTCGAGCGCGGGCAAGATGAGCCCGGGCGTTTCGGGGGCGATGTGCTGGAGGACGAGTACGTAACGAAGGTCCATGGCCTCGACTCATACTGCAGAGGTCAATGGAGGGCGAGCCGGCAAAATGGTCTATTTGGCCCAGGGATTGATCACGTCGCTCGACCCGAAGCTCGACCCTTGGGGCAAGGCGCGCGGTGCGGGTGGGCGGACAGCGGACGAAGGCGCCCGCGGCGTCGCGCGATCAGGATGCGGGCGCGAGTTCTGGGTCTTCGACTTTGGCGCGTCGTTACTCATCGTCTCCGCGCCTTTGCTGGCGCCTTCGAAGGGTTCCGCGGCGGAGGGCGCGGCGGCCGGAGCGGTCGCTTCGACGGCCGGCAACTCGGAGCTCGGTGGCGCCGAAGGCAACGGCGCCGACATCGTCACCGCCGCCGTATTGACCACCGGACGCGGGCGGAGCCAAACATACGCCCCCGTGGCGACCAACAAGAGCGCGGCGCCGGCGGCGACGAGCCAATGCGACGGCCCCACCGGCATACCGGCCAGTTTGAGGGAGCTGACCTCGTCGCGGGCGGGCGGCTCGAGGTGATCGGCGAGGTTCATGGGCGCCGGGCGCTTGCTCGCTTTGCGAGGGCTCTTGTTGACCTCCAGCTTGTCGCCGGCGAAGTGCGCGATCGATTCGACGTCGCGAATGAACGCGAGCATCGAGTCGTAGCGACCCTCGGGTTTTTTCTCGAGGCAACGCATGGTGACGTCTTCGAGCGCGCCGAGTTCTCGCGCGGCGGCGTGCACGGCGCTGGGAGGCTCGGGCACCATGAACATGTGCTTCGTGAGCACCCCCATGTAGGAATCGGCTTCGAACGGCACGCGCCCCGTGAACATCTCGTACATGATGATGCCAAGCGCGTAGATGTCGGTGCGGTGGTCGACCTCGCCCCCCGACGCTTGCTCGGGACTCATGTAGTGGGGCGTTCCGAACACCATGCCGGTGCGCGTGAGCCTCCCCGCCCCCGCCATCTTGGCCACGCCGAAATCGAGGATGCGCACGACGTCGTCCTTCGCGATGTGGATGTTGTCGGGCTTCAAATCGCGGTGCACCACGCCCGACGCGTGCGCGGCTGCGAGCGCCGCCGCGATTTGTTGGAGGATCCGCACCGCCTGCGCCGCCGGCAACGGCCCGCCCGTGCGAATCATCTTGCTGAGTGAGGTGCCCACGAGCAGCTCCATCACGAAATAGGGAGCGTGGGTGGGAAGCTGGCCGAAGTCGGTGATCTGGACGATATTGGGATGCCCGATGGCCGCCGCGGCGCGCGCTTCTTGAATGAAGCGCGCGGCCAAATCGCCCTCGCGCGCGAGATCGGCGCGCATGACCTTGAGCGCGAACCGCTTGCCGAGCGCCCGGTGCTTCACCCCGTAGACGCTGCCCATGCCGCCTTCGCCGAGCACCGTTTCGACCTCGTAGCGCCCGTCGATCAGCGTTCCGAGCAGCGGGTCGGCTTCGGGGTGGTAGCCCGTGGCAACCTCGAGCGGATCACCGTCGAAGGGACAAAAGCG
Source organism: Polyangiaceae bacterium (assembly GCA_035275365.1). Taxonomy (GTDB): domain Bacteria; phylum Myxococcota_A; class Polyangia; order Polyangiales; family Polyangiaceae; genus DASWDH01. The sequence goes on from DATEMX010000738.1 coordinate 3,229, forward strand.
CGAGTCGCCCGAGAAGTGCTGACTACACGTGGGGCATCGGTGAACGACGGCCTGCACGGTCGGCCTCACCGATTCGGCGGCGTTTCGCGAACCCGTAAGATCCGAAGGCCACGTCACCCATGCAGTCTACAAAAATCACGGGCCGGGTGCTTGCGTGCCGCAGTTCGAGCAAAATTTCGCGCTGGCGAGCTCGGTACCGCAACCGGTGCAGAAGCGTTTCGCAACGACGAGCGCGCTCCCGCACTCTTGGCAGAATTTGCCCGTTGGGACGCTTGCCGCGCATTTCGGACAATCGATCTTGCCGCCCGGGGCGGCCTGCGGGGGAGGAGCCACGGCGTGCTGCGGCGCGCTCTGTTGCATCCAACCCGCCATCCCCATGCCCACCGCCATCTGCGCTCCCATGCCGGCGATGCCACTCTCGCCCCCGCCCTTGGCCATGCCCTCGCCCGCGCCCATCATGGCCTTGCCAGCCGCGTAGTTTTGGAAATTGCCCGCGAGCTGACCCACGTACCGCGAGTCGTTCTGAAAGCGCTGGTCGAGCTCGAACTGGCGCTGCTGCGCTTCGGCCTCGGCTTGCGCGACGCCCACCTTGGCCATGCGCGCCTTCAGCTTGGCAGCGGCCATCTGGTCTTGGAGCTGATCGATGCGCGCCTGGTCGTCGTCGGAGACGCTGATCTTGAGCTCGCCGATCTCGAGGATGCGAACGCCAATCTCGCTGAAGTCCGGGCAGTCGCGGAGCATTGCCGCCGCCAACTCGGGCGCTACACCGCCCAAGTCCATGAACGTCGTTTGGCCGCTCTTCAAGAAGCCGCCGAGCGTCTTGCCGAGGCCTTGGAACATGCGCTGGCGGAGCCACAACGTGATTTGATCGTTGTCGCCCTGTGCGGCCTGGCCGGTGTACCCGATGATGAAGCGGATCGGATCGACCACCACCATCGAATAAGTGCCATAGGCACGTGGCGTCACGCGGAGATCGAGCTCGGGATCGCGCATCGACATCATTTGCCCGCCGAACGTGAGGTTTCGGATGGGCTGGTTCTTCACGAAGAACACTTCGGCCTGGAAGATGTTGCCGCCCGTGAACGACGTGATGAAATG
>DATEMX010000739.1:0-2104 GCA_035275365.1 Polyangiaceae bacterium
GGCGAAGGTCAACACCTGACGAATATTCATGCTGGCACAGCCGAAGGCGCAATCGCCGGCTGAACGGCTCGAGCTCGCACGACGCAACTTCATCTATTGGTTTCGATGGATCCGTCGTCGTACGGGGTCCTGAGCCGAACCTTGAAAAGGGCGTTCGACGCGAGCATCGCTCAAGATTCCCCGAGGGGAAGGAAGGACGGATTCGATCTCGGGATCTCGGAATCCTTTGGATTAGTGAGCGGCTCGTATGTCGCGTAGCGCTTGCCTTTCAACGTCAAGCCCCCGCATCGAGAAGGGCCTCACACGCCTATATCGGGCGCCCTACCCGATCGCGGCCACGAGTTGCGGGCCGATGACCTCTTCCGCATAGCGGGCGCGGCACGCGGCGTCGGCCAGTCGACGGCGCTCGTCGACCTCGTCGTCATCGAGCGACGCGATCCGGGCGAAGGCGTCGGCCATCGACTGCGGCTCGAAGGGATCACACGCCCAACCGAGGCGACCGCCATCGATGATCTCGAAGGGACCGCCGTGATCCGGACCGACCAAGAGCAGGCCTCGCGCCGCGGCCTCGGGGAACACCATGCCGAACGGTTCGTCGAGCGGCGTGAGCGCGTACACGTCGCATGCTGCGTATACCCTCGCGAGCTCTTCATCCGAGAGGTATCCGTGGAAGCGAACGGACGCGGCGATCCCAAGGCGCGTCGCGAGCGCTTCGAGACTGGGACGATGCTGGCCTTGGCCGACGACGTGGAGCTCGGCGCCGGGATGCTTCGACGACGAGTAGAGGGCGAACGCGCGGATGACGTTGTCGACGTTTTTCGGGATTTCGAGGCGCGAGTGCGTGAGCACCTTGAGTCCCGTGCGATCGAGCCCCGCGCGGTGTGGCGTGATCTCGTTGCGGAAGCGCACGACAGGGTAGATGATGGCGGCGTCGTGGCGATCGTAGACGCGGCGCACGTTGTCGCGCGCAAACTCGCTGATGGCGTAGATGGCGTCGATCTTCTTCGTGCTCTCGACGTCGAAGGCCACGAGATCGCGATGCGCCGCCCTGGCGGCAAGGTCCCCGTGCTTCTTCAGTCGAACGGCATAGTCGCGCTCGGCATCGGTCTCGCCGCGAGGATTCGCGAGCACCCGCTGGTGCAGTCGAGGGTTGGTCGCGGCGAGGTGCAAGTCGCGCGACGGTTCGGTGCAGCACCAAGTCCGTCGCGCAGCAATCGACGAAGCGCCCAGCATGACGTTGGTGGGGTAGTTGCACGCCATCACCGTGCGCGCCCCCGCGAGGCACGCCTCGACCCGCGGTACGGCCCTGCGAATCCGCGTGAGCTCATGGGCAAGGCGTTCCCACAGCGGAGGCTTCGGCACGACGCGCACTTCGATGCCTTCGAACCAGCTCTGCCAGCGCCTTTCGTCGAAGGTGAGCGCCGTCAGGGCGAGATCGACGCCGGCTCGCTTCAAATACTGCGCCTGCGTCGCGACGAGGATCTCGGCGCCCCCCAAGGTACGAAAATGCGGATGGAAGAGCGCGAGCGTGGTCCCCCTCGGGGCCTGGCTCAACGAAAGCGTCCCTCGGCCAAGCCCGCGATGTCGGCGTCGACCATCATCGTCACGAGCTCTTCGAAGCCGACGGTGGGGGCCCAGCCGAGCTTGGCCCTGGCCTTCGACGAGTCGCCGAGCAAGAGCTCGACCTCGGCGGGCCGATAGAACTGCTCGTCGATCACGACGTGGTCGCGCCAGTAGAGCCCCGCGCGGCGGAACGCGAGCTCGGCGAAGTCTTGCACGCTGTGCGTCACGCCGGTGGCCACCACGAAATCGTCGGGCTCGTCTTGCTGGAGCATGGTGTGCATGGCGCGAACGTAGTCGCCCGCGTAGCCCCAGTCGCGCTGCGGATCGAGATTGCCGAGGGACAGCGTCTTCTCGCGGCCGGACTTGATGCGCGCTACCGTGCTCGTGATCTTGCGCGTGACGAACTCAAAGCCGCGGCGCGGTGACTCGTGGTTGAACAAGATCCCGCTGGCTCCGAAGAGCCCATAGGACTCGCGAAAATTGCGGACCATGTCGAACCCCGTCACCTTGGAAATGCCGTAGGGCGAGCGCGGATGAAAAG
>DATEMX010000740.1:0-2108 GCA_035275365.1 Polyangiaceae bacterium
GGGTGGTGGCGGCCAAAAGGTGAACGCTGAAATGCCGCTGGCTGATCCTAGCTCCAAAAGGTGAAGCTGCCCCGCGCATCCGGCCGAAAATAGCGTGGCCGCGATGACGACAGCGACTTGTCGCGAGCGGCCAATCATGCACGTCGAGCTTACATCGACCAAGCGTCGCCGTCCCGCTCGACGGCGCGGGCAATCGTTCGATCGCGCTGCGTAACGATTGTGCACGCATGTCGGACCAACGATCGCCCACGTCGCCGACCCGGCGCGCCATGCCGCGCAGCTCGAAGGTCACCGGGCCCACCTTGCCGCTCTCCAATTCCGCCTATGTGCAGGGCGCAGAAACGGGTGCGCCAGGCTTTGGGCGCACCGCGTAAGCCGCGGCAACGTCGCTCCGAAGCCGTTTCGATCGGTGTCGACGTAGATGCGACCGTTGGGATCGATCTTGGCGAACTCGCGCGTGAGGTGGTCCGGATTGCGCGAACGAGGAGCTCCCTTCCAGAGAACGCCAGTGACTCTCGGTCTGGCGCCACTGAAGACAAGTGGCGCCCTCGGCGAGGGGCGACCCGGGCTGCGCCCGGTGGAACCGGTCTTTGACCACGCCGAATTTAGCATGACAAATTCGCAGCCGCCTTCGAGGCCCACGGGGATGAACGCAGGCGCATGCATCACCCGTGAGAGTCCACCGCGGTTCCAGCGAGGGCGGCTCAAGCGGAGGTCTGCGGTCACGAGCCTGGCCGTCACGGACATCGTTCGACTGAATGTCCTGGATTTAATATTTCGTCACCGTGGCCACGGTCGTGCGTAAAGGGTTGACACCACATGGCTTTGTCCCTTAGGGTGGCCAATGTCGTGGGATAAAGTGGCAAAGAGTGCCTCAGAATCCCCCACAGTGGCAGGCAGGACCGCGGAAAGCCATGTTCCGAGGACATTTCGAGCACGCGATCGACGCGAAGGGCCGAACGAGCCTGCCGTCACGCTTTCGCGACGTGCTGGCGGCGACTGGCGACGCGCGGATGGTGCTGACGCCTTCGCCGTTCGACGCTTGCCTGCACCTCTTTCCGATGAAGGCGTGGGAAGAGTTCGAAGCGAAGATTGCCGCTCTGCCTCAGTTCGAGCCGAACGTCATCCGTCTGCGACGCCTCTACGTGTCGGCGGCCGTCGAAGCAGAGGTCGACAAGCAGGGTCGCGTGCTCGTGCCCAACTCGCTCCGCGAGCACGCCCTGCTTCAGAAAGACGTGCTCTTCGCGGGCATGGGTCAGATGGTCGAGCTTTGGGCCCGCGAGAAATGGACCGAAGGGCAGCAAATGACCGCTGACGAACGCGACGCCTTCCGCCGCGCGGTCGCGGAGCAACTAAGGATATGATCTTGGCCCCGGACGACCTCCTGCCAGCTCCGAAACCGGACTCGTTCGGCCATCGCACCGTGCTTCGCGACGAGGCGCTCGCGTTGTTGGCTCCGTGTCCGGGGGGTATCTACGTCGACGCGACGCTGGGCGGGGGAGGGCACAGCGAGGCCATCCTCGAAGGCGCTCCCGGCGCAAAGCTCATCGCGATCGATCAAGATCCCCGCGCGATCGCCGCTGCGACCGAGCGCCTCGCTCGCTTCGGATCGTCGGTCACCTTCGTGCAAGGGCGCTTTTCCGAGATCGAGCGGCTCCTTGCCGACCGGGGTGTGACGCAAGTCGACGGAATCCTCGCCGACCTCGGCGTGAGCTCGCCGCAGCTCGACGATCCGACGCGCGGTATGAGCTTTCGCCACGAGGGACCCATCGACATGCGCATGGGCGACACCGACGGGGAGACGGCGCTCGAGCTCATCGAACGCCTCGACGGCGACGAGCTCGCCGACGTCATCTACCACTACGGCGACGAGCGAAGGTCGCGTCGCATCGCGCGTTGCATTCACCAGGCGCTTCAAGCGGGTGAGCTCAAGACGACGCTCGATCTGCGGCGCGCCGTGGTGCGCGCCGTCGGGCCCGCCAAGGTCGGCGGCGTCGATCCGGCGACGCGCACGTTTCAGGCGCTCCGGATCGCCGTGAACGGCGAGCTCGACGAGCTCACGCAGCTCTTGGAGAGCGCGCCGCGCGTGCTCACGACCGAGGGCGTCT